>JAKSCD010000399.1 GCA_022360775.1 Sneathiellales bacterium
ATACACACTTTCCAGGCGTGCGCCTTCAGCCACTCGGCCACCCCTCCGCAAGGTCCCTTAAAGGGTCGGGACCGGGGGAATATACCCAACCAAATCAAGAAAGCAAGCCCGCATCCCCTCTTTTGCGGAAAATCATTGTCTCAATACAGGGTTTAACGCTAGGCTGGCGCAACTGAAGGGGAAGCGGGCGCAAAAATTGCCCATTAAACTCGGGAAAAGCGGGGATTATCGTGATCGTTGGTCGTATTATCGCGTGGATTTTGATTGCCATCGGCCTGATTCTGGCAGGTGGAGAACTGGTCACTTCATTACAGGCGGGGGAATGGGCACCACAGCTTCTGGGCCAGCTCTGGTTTGAACTGGATTCTGAAAGCCTGAACCTCACTCAGGCAATCGTCCAGCGCTACCTTCTTCCAGAGCTATGGGATCCAGTGATTGTGACCATCCTTCTTTGGCCTGCCTGGGTGATCTTTTTAGTTCCCGGCTTTATTCTGCTCCTGATTTTCCGTAAACGCAGCAATCGCTACGCACCCAAAAAATATCTGGACTAAATTATGTCGATCCATGGTGAATGCTTTTGCGGTACTGTCCGCTTCAGTCTGGATGTCGCCCCTAAATGGCTGATCCGGTATAACGGGCCTATTGGCCGAAAATTTGGAGCCTTTTGGATCCATTCAACACAGCAGCGTATTGTTCTTGAATGCGAGGCTTCAGACACCATGTCCTACAGCTTTGGTGATCGCGCAATCGCCTATCATTCCTGCATATTGTGCGGCTGCACGACCCACTGGGAAGGGCTTAATGAAGACAATATGGACCGGATCGGGGTCAACGGGTTGCTTCTACCTGCCGAGGTCACAGACCCTCTTGAAATTCGTAAGTTTGATGGGGCCAGCAGCATCTAGAAGGAGAGGTGATGACTAGTCATCACCCATCTTGAGGGCTGCAAGAAACGCTTCTTGTGGAATATCTACATTTCCGACCGAGCGCATACGCTTCTTACCCTTCTTCTGTTTTTCAAGAAGCTTTTTCTTACGGGTAATATCGCCGCCATAACATTTCGCAGTGACGTCTTTACGCATGGCGCTGATGGTTTCGCGGGCAATAACCTTTCCGCCAATGGCCGCTTGCAATGCGATTTTGAAAAGCTGGCGCGGGATCAAGGTTTTAAGACGCTCGCAAAGTTGCCGCCCCCGGCTTTCGGACTGGCTGCGATGGACCAGCATGGCCAGTGCATCGACGGGTTCTGAATTCACCAGAATGCTTAGCTTAACGAGATCGCTTTCCTCATAGGCATACATCTCATAATCAAAACTGGCATATCCCCGACTGACGGATTTAAGGCGATCATAGAAATCAAACACCACCTCATTGAGTGGAAGCTTATAGACCACCATCGCCCTGTTACCGGTATAGGTCAGGTCAATCTGAACACCACGCTTGTCTTCACAAAGCTTCAGCACCTGCCCCAGATAATCATCGGGCACCATGATGGTCGCCTTGATCCAGGGCTCCTCAATATGATCGATCTGCATGATATCCGGCATATCCGCCGGATTATGAAGCGCCAGCATTTCCCCGCTTTTCATATGCAGATGATACACGACAGAGGGGGCGGTCGTGATCAGATCCAGATCAAATTCCCGTTCCAGCCGTTCCTGAATAATTTCCAGATGCAAAAGCCCGAGAAAGCCGCACCGGAAACCAAATCCAAGCGCAGCTGACGTTTCTGCTTCAAAGGAGAAGCTCGCATCATTCAGGCGCAATTTTCCAAGGCTGGCTTTCAATTCTGTAAAATCGGCTGAATCCACCGGGAACAGACCGCAAAAAACCACCGGCTGGTTCGGTTTGAAGCCGGGCAGCGGCTCGGACGCCGGTTTCCGCTCATCCGTGATGGTATCGCCCACTTTAGTATCAGCAACTTCTTTAATTGCCGCGGTCATAAAACCGATCTCACCGGGTCCCAGTTCATCAACGATCAGACCTTTCGGAGTAAAGACACCGACCCGGTCCACCAGATAGGAAGCACCGGTCTCCATCATTCGGATTTTCTGACCCTTTTTGATGGTCCCTTCTCGCACCCTGAACAGAACGACAACGCCAAGATAGGCATCATACCAGCTATCAATCAAAAGCGCTTGCAACGGCTTATCCCGATCTCCGTCCGGCGCAGGGATCTGATTAACGACAGCTTCCAGAACCTCGTTAATACCAAGGCCGGTTTTTGCAGAAACCGGAATGGCCCCTGTCGCGTCTATGCCAATCACATCTTCGATTTGTTCCGATACGCGATCCACATCAGCAGCTGGCAAATCCACCTTGTTAAGGACCGGTACAATTTCGTGATCCACTTCTATCGCCTGATAAACATTGGCAAGCGTCTGAGCTTCGACGCCCTGACTGGCATCCACCACCAGCAGAGACCCTTCACAGGCAGAAAGAGACCGGTTCACCTCATAGGCAAAATCCACATGGCCTGGCGTGTCAATCAGGTTAAGCGTATAGGTCTCCCCGTCCTCGGCTTTATAAAGAAGGCGGACGGTCTGGGATTTAATGGTAATCCCGCGCTCCCGCTCAATATCCATACTATCGAGGACCTGCTGCTGCATTTCCCGCTCATCCAGACCACCACAATCCTGGATCAGCCGGTCAGCCAGTGTGGATTTGCCATGATCGATATGGGCAATGATTGAGAAATTTCTGATTTTACTGAGATCTGTCATCGTCATACTTTATCTGAAACAGGAAGCAGGTCACTTAATCTGGCAATCTTATACTATGACTGGCCTCTGGATGGCAGGACAATATCGGTAAATTGCCCACTATCCCCGGGAATTTTCATAATTCCGGTGCCACTGAAGACATTTTCACCATCCGCCGTCAGAACACAGGTGGCGAAAACCGTTTTACGGGTCTGCTTGATCACCGTTGTTCTCCCTTGTAGCCAGGCGCCGTTCGGAGCCGGTGAAACAAAGTCACAGCTCATATGGATCGTTGGCAGGAATTTACCAATTTTATTGGCAAACTGTGATCCAATACCAAGCTGCATATCAGCAAAAGTCATCAACAGTCCGCCGTGGCAGATATTGGCAATATTGCAATGCTTATCCTGAATTCGAAGGCCGCAATAGGCCTGTCCGTCCTCATATTTGACATAGAGCGGCCCTGCGGTTTCAACAAATCCGACGTTTGGTTCAAAAGCTTCGAACCCTTCGGGTATCGATTTATCCATCTTTTACTCCTGACAAAGTTGAAGGGGGCGTAAAACGCCCCCTTGTCCTTGTTTCTCGTGTCTGCTAGCGACGGAGGCTACCGCCGCTCGTCTTTTCAACATTCTGAACAACCTTCTGGGAAACAGCATCAATCTGCTCGTCCGTCAGGGTCCCTTCCATAGGCTCCAGACGAATGGAAAGTGCAACCGACTTCTTGCCGTCTTCCACTTTATCGCCTTCATAGATATCAAATATCGTAGCATCGGCGATCAGTTTCTTATCCGCCCCTTTCGCGGCTCTTAAGACTTTATCGGCCTGAACATCACGATCCATCAGGAAGGCAAAATCACGCTCTACAGC
>JAKSCD010000403.1 GCA_022360775.1 Sneathiellales bacterium
ACCGCTGGAGCGTCCCCATATCCCAAGCCTTAAAAAACTGGGTTTCACCGGTGCTGACGAGGAAATCCTGTCAAAGGTGCAGCAATCCGCACCTCATATTCTAGCCAGTTGCAGTTCCGCCTCTTCCATGTGGGTTGCTAACGCCGCAACCGTCAGCCCTTCCGCAGATACAAAGAACAGGAAAACCCATTTCACACCCGCCAATCTAAGCGCCATGTATCATCGTTCGATAGAGCATCCGGATACTGGCCAGATTTTAAAGGCAATTTTTAAAGACCCTGCATTTTTTGAACATCATTCTGCCCTGCCAGCGGGCATTCATTTTTCTGATGAAGGAGCGGCCAATCACACCCGTCTTCATTCAAATTCATCGGAAAAAGGGCTGGAGATTTTTACGTTTGGACAGTCCGCCTTTAACAGCGCATTTCCGCGGCCTGCAAAATTCCCGGCACGCCAGACCCTGGAAGCTTCAGAAACCATTGCGCGCCTGCACGGGCTCGATGCGAAAAGCACTCTCTATGTGCAACAAAATCCAGACGTCATTGATGCTGGTGTCTTTCATAACGACGTGATTGCTGTCGGGTCACAAAACTGCCTGTTTTTCCATGAAGACGCCTTTCTGGATAAAGACGCCTTCTTAAAAGAGCTTGGTGAAAAATACCCGGATGATGACCTCTGCCTGATCGAAGTATCTGGATCAGATGTCACAGTTGAGGAGGCCGTTTCAACTTACCTGTTCAATACCCAGCTGGTCTCTCTTCCTGGAACCGAAGGAGCGCTTCAGATTATTGCCCCGATGGAGTGCCGGGAACATAAGCGAGTTCATGCCTATCTTGAAAAACTCCTCACCCTCGGAACCCCTGTTCGCTCTGTAACATATATTGATGTGCGGGAGAGTATGCGAAATGGTGGCGGTCCAGCCTGCCTCCGCCTTCGGGTCTGCCTGAACAGTGCTGAAAGAGAAAGCATCAAAGCGCGTGTCTTTATGGATGACGCGCTCTATCAGGATCTTAAAAACTGGGTTGAAACGCACTACCGCGATCGGCTTGCCCCTGCAGATCTTGCAGATCCCAAGCTTCTTGAGGAAACAAGAACGGCGTTAAGCGAGTTGACGGGCATTCTTCAAATTGGACCTGTTTATCCCTTTCAGGATCAATAATCCACGTCTGTCAAATACAGGCCATGAGGCGGGGCATTAGGCCCTGCTTTTTGCCGATCTTTTGCATCAAGAGCAGCCTGAACATCTGCTTTCGTCCATTGTCCATGCCCGACCAGAGAAAGGGTTCCAACCATTGCTCTCACCTGGTTATGCAAAAATGACCGGGCTGATAATCGAACCTGGATTTCATCCTCAAATCTGGAGATTTCCATCTTCGAAAGGGTTTTCACCGGTGAATTGGCCTGGCAGGCTGCAGCGCGAAAGCTTGTAAAATCATGCTGCCCGACGAAAACCTCGGCAGCTTCCGCCATGGCATTACTATCAAGCTCTTTCTTCACATGCCAGGCAAGCCCTTCATCTACTGTTAAAGGGGCTCGGCGATTGATAATACGATACAGGTAATGGCGGGCGGTTGCAGAAAAGCGGGCATTAAACTCATCATCCACGTTTTCGCAGTCAAGGATGGCGACAGGTGCCGGCTTTATATGCTGGTTGATGGCATTCATCACGGTAAAAGGGGAATGTTCCTTTTGAAGATCAAAGGTTGCAACTTGTCCCAGTGCATGAACGCCGGCATCTGTCCGCCCAGCGCCCTGTATGCGGATATCTTCCCCGCAGAATTTTTGAATGGCTTCTTCAATATGTTGCTGAACGGAGGGACCATTGGCCTGTCTTTGCCATCCCACAAGATGCCGCCCGTCATATTCAACCGTGACCTTATAGCGCGGCATCAGCCCAGCACCTCACCCTTGGGCAGCGCAAATCCATTGAGCAGGGTTTTAGCATCCATTGGAGACTTTCCTGCTTTTTGCAACACCGTCAGCTTCAACGCCTTTTCGCCGCAGGCAACCGTAAGGGCATCGTCCAGAATTTCACCCGGCTTTCCGCGGCCCTCCACAAATTCAGCATTGAGAACCTTGATCCGCTGACCGTTATGCTCGAAAAAAGCGCCTGGAAAAGGGCTGAGCCCCCGAATATGGCACCCCAACTCGTATGCTGGCAAAGTCCAGTCGATAACGGCTTCCGCTTTATCAATTTTTTTGGCGTAAGTAACCCCGTCCTCCTGCTGAACCGCTGCAGATTGACGAACGGTTTGCAAGTTATTCAAGGTTTCAACCATCAGCGCCGATCCTGCCGCCGCCAGGGCGTCATGCAGGCTGCCTGCTGTTGTATCCTCAGATATGGGTACCCTGGCTTCTGCCAGAACATCACCAGTATCCAGCCCTTCTGCCATCTGCATCACACCGACACCGGTCTCCGTATCGCCCGCCATAATCGCCCGCTGAATAGGGGCGGCGCCGCGCCAGCGCGGAAGCAGGGACGCGTGTAAATTCAGGCACCCATATTTTGGCGCCTCGAGAACAGGCTTGGGAAGCAACAGGCCGTACGCAACGACGACAGCAACATCGAGATCAAGATCCGAAAATTCCTGTTGAATATCTTCAGTTTTCAAAGACAGGGGCGTTCGAACCTCAAGTCCGTGTTCTTCCGCCAGCCGGTGCACAGGTGTCGGTACTATTTTCTTTCCGCGACCGGCCTTTCTCGGGGGCTGCGAGTAGACGCAGACAACATCATGGCCTGACGTCAAAAGCGCGTTCAGAACAGAGCAGGAAAAATCAGGCGTTCCCATAAACGCCAGTCTCAGTCGTTCCATGCACTCTCCCCTTAGCTGGCCTGCTTTTTATTCTTCAAAAGTTTCCGCAAAATCATATTCCGCTTCAATGCAGACAGATGATCAACAAACAGTATCCCATCAAGATGATCCATTTCATGCTGAACACAGGTTGCGAGCAGGCCTTCCGCATGAAGCTCCTGCTCCTCACCATCAAGGTCCAGATACTTAACTTTTACCTCAGCCGGACGCACGACATCTGCATAATGCTGGGGAACTGAAAGACAGCCTTCTTCATAAACTGCATCATCATCAGAGACCCAGGTGATTTCGGGATTGATGATAGCAACTGGCTGGGGATCGCCTTCTTTTGAGTCCTTTCCAACAACATCCATCACCAGAATACGCTTCTGGATTCCCACCTGAATAGCCGCAAGACCAATACCCGGCGCGTCATACATGGTTTCAAACATATCAGATACCAGCGCACGGATTTCATCATCCACTTCGCTAACAGGTTCAGATACAGTTTTCAGGCGCGGATCCGGCGCGGTGATAATGGGCAAAAGGGCCATGGTTTTCAAACAGCCTTCAGGTTACAGTAATCGGGTGCAAATTTACCCATTAGGTATTACTCTCACTGCTCTACGTCAAGGTTCTTGAATAAAAGCAAATGTGCGGGCTTGGAGGCCCCTTCTATGGAATTCATTTCTATCGCCGTTATCCTTGTTCTTCTGGCTGCGACTGTCTTTCTGGGGTTGAAACTCGGAAAATCGGAAAAACTGATCCAGTCTGCCATGACAAATAGTGATAACCTGACACGGCTCACGGAAAATCTGATTGAAAAACAAGCCCAGCTTGAAGGTCAACTCAAACAGATGTCCGCTGATGGAGCGGCCAGCCGAAATGAAATCAATAAAACACTCTCGGATCGCCTTGATACCGTCTCAAAACGCTTAGGAGACAGCCTCAATCAATCCACAGAAAAAACCGGCAAATCCTTAAGTGAATTGCAGGCTCGGCTCGCTGTTATTGACAAAGCTCAGGACAATCTTACCGATCTTTCCAACCAGGTTGTCGGGCTTCAGGATATCCTTGCCAATAAACAGGCAAGAGGAGCCTTCGGAGAAATCCAGCTCAATGATCTGGTTAAATCCGCACTGCCGCCATCTTCCTATGATTTTCAGGTAACACTGGAAAACGGAAAGAGAGCGGACTGCCTGATCCGTCTTCCCAATCCGCCGGGTCCTATTGTTGTAGATGCCAAATTTCCACTCGAGAGTTATCATCTGATCCGGAATGCAGATTCAGAAGCGGAACTTCAGCAAGCCAACCGGGCGTTCATCGCTGCCATGGGCAAACATATCACAGATATTGCGGATCGTTATATTATTGACGGAGAAACAGCAGAATCAGCGCTCCTTTTTTTGCCATCCGAAGCGGTCTATGCAGAACTTCACGCTAACTTTCCGCAAGTACTTGAAAAATCCTATCAGGCCCGTGTCTGGATCGTCTCTCCCACGACACTAATGGCAACCCTGAACACAGTCCGGGCAGTTTTAAAAGACAGCCAAATGCGTGAACAGGCAGGTGTTATTCAGAAGGAGGTCGGTATTCTGATCAAGGATGTGGAAAGGCTGGACAAGCGTGTCGACAACCTGTCCAAGCATTTTGCACAAGCCTCAAAAGATATCGGTGAAATTGAAACCTCCAGCCGCAAAATCACCAGCCGGGCTGAAAAAATCGAGGACCTGCAGCTAGGAGAAGAAGAAAAAGAGGAACTTCTCTCTTCTCCGCCCGATTTGCTCAAACAGATCTAGTTGCTTTTCCGGCGGGATTTAAGGGCCGTCGCCAATGTACCATCATCCAGATAATCCAGCTCCCCGCCCACTGGAACACCATGAGCCAGGTAACTGATGGTGAGATCGCCTGAAACTTCTTCAATTCTATCCGCGAGATAATGGGAGGTCGTCTGGCCGTCAACTGTTGCGTTCAGTGCCAGAATAACTTCCCTGACGGTCCCTTCTCCAATACGCCGAAGAAGGCTTTCAATTTGCAAGTCCTCTGGTCCCACACCGTCCAATGCAGACAATGTCCCTCCCAGGACATGATAGAGGCCGGAAAAAGCTCCTGCTCTCTCCAGTGCCCAGAGGTCGGAAACATCTTCCACAACACAGAGGGTTTTCTGGTCTCGGGCCTCATTGGCACAGACACTACAAATCTCTGTGGTATCTAGATTACCGCAAATCTTGCAGGTCTTGATGCTATCCGCTGCAGATACAAGTGCTTGTCCAAGAGGAAGCAACAGACTTTCCCTGTGCTTGACCAGAAAGAGCATGGCACGCCGCGCAGAACGGCTGCCAAGCCCGGGAAGCTTGGACAGCAACTGTACCAACTGATCTATTTCCGAATTGCTCACAGATAATGAACCCTAGAAAGGCAAATTCATTCCAGGAGGCAAATCCAGCCCCCCTGTCATTTCCTTCATTTTTTCCTGTGCATAGGCTTCGACCTTGCTGCGCGCATCTGCATGTGCTGCCTTGATCAGGTCTTCTACCATCTCTGCTTCTTCAGGATCGATAATGGACGGATCGATTTTCAATCCCCGCATATCCCCCTTGCCATTAAGCGTCACCTCAACCATTCCCGCGCCCGCCACTCCAGTCAGTTCATGCTCCTGCAGGGATTGCTGCATTTCCGCCATTTTGCTTTGCATTTCCTTGGCCTGCTTCATCAGGTTGCCAAGATTTTTCATGGATACTCTCCGTTACTCGTCATCACTCATTGCCGATATGTCGTCACCGGCGAAAGTTTCAAGATCAGGGGCAAGATCGCGAACTTCCCGGATCGTTGCCCCTTCGAATGTTTTCTTAATGGTTTGAACCAGGGGGTGTTTCTCAATGGCTGCAATCATCATTGCTTTATCATGCTGACGCTTTTCCGCAAGCGTCGGGGCACCTTCAGCATCTGCAGACATACTGACCGCCCACGGATTGCCAGTCACCTCCCGAAGACGTTTGCCTAGCTTTGCAGCCAGATCAGCGGGCGCACCAGGTGCGGGGCTGAATTCAAGCACCCCCTCCTCAAATTTAACGGGCCTCACAAAATTAATAACCTGCCCGCGCAGCATGATATCGGCCCGATCGTTTAGAAGATCAACAATATCTTCCAAAGTCGTAAATTCAGGTATCTGCGAGATTTCCTGAACTGGTATTGAGGCTGTTTGCTCTGGTTCATTTTGGACTAATGAAAGATGTGCTCGTGATGGCTCCGCATTTTCCACCGGCCGCGCTGCGTTTTCAGGATTGGAGACCGCCAGTGCAGCCGGGCTATGACCACCAGACTGCATTCGCGCCCCGCCGCCGCCATTAGGAACTGAAGGCTGCTGTCCGCTGGCTCCTTCAGAATTTTCCAGCTTCTTTGCCAGATCACCCGGGGTTGGCAAAGTACTGGCATAGGTCAACCTAACCAGGATCATTTCAGCTGCAGCAATTGCCATGGGGGCGCTGCGAACCTCATCCAGTCCTTTTAAAAGCATCTGCCAGGACCGGGCAAGTGAAGCCATTGAAAGATTGCCCGCCATTTCCTGACCGCGGCTCACATCTCCTGCACCCATTGCCACATTATTGGCAGCCTCAGGTGTGACTTTCAACGTTGTCAGCCAATGTGTCAGTTCCAGCAGGTCCTGAATAACAACCACCGGATCGGCGCCGCGATCATATTGTGCGCGCAGGATCGTCAATGCTTCCGCTATTTCGCCTTTAAAAACCGTTTCCAATAGATCAAGCATACGGGTGCGATCAGCGAGCCCCAGCATATCCCGCACCTGTTCCGCACCGACCTTACCGTCACCATGAGCGATCGCCTGATCGAGAAGGGAAAGACCGTCTCGCACAGACCCTTCAGCAGCGCGAGCGATTAGCGCCAACGCATCCTCTTCGATCTCGGCTTCTTCCTTTTCGGCGATTGTACCAAAATAATGTGCCAGGGTTCCTGCATCCACCCGTTTCAAATCGAAGCGCTGACAACGCGAAAGAACTGTTACCGGGATTTTCCGGATTTCCGTCGTTGCAAAGATGAATTTCACATGTTCCGGCGGTTCTTCCAGGGTTTTCAGAAGGGCATTAAAAGCGTTTTTGGACAACATATGCACTTCGTCGATGATATAGATCTTGTATCGACCACTTACCGGCAGATAGCGCACGCCATCGATCAGTTCCCGAATATCATCGACGCCGGTACGGCTGGCAGCGTCCATTTCCAGCACGTCCTGATGACGATCTTCTGCAATGGCAACGCAGTTGTCACAGACACCGCAAGGATGAACAGTAGGGCCGCCTTTGCCGTCAGGACCGACACAATTCAGACCCCGTGCGATAATGCGAGCTGTGGTTGTCTTGCCGATCCCTCTTGTACCGGTTAGCACGAAGGCG
This sequence comes from Sneathiellales bacterium, assembly GCA_022360775.1. Classification (GTDB taxonomy): domain Bacteria; phylum Pseudomonadota; class Alphaproteobacteria; order Sneathiellales; family Sneathiellaceae; genus Sneathiella. Next base: position 7,205 of record JAKSCD010000403.1, read on the forward strand.
TGGGCAAGCCGCCCTGCTTCAAGGGCATTTGATAATGTTCGAACCATCGCTTCATGGCCAATCAGGTCATCGAAATTGGACGGACGATACTTTCGGGCAAGAACCCGGTAAACAGTGCTGGGCGTTTCTTCGGACATGGCGGCAGCATATCAGAAGCTTGGCGAAAAATTCAAAAGATATATGGGGAATTCTCAAGAGATAAGTGGAAGACTGACAACGACCCATGCCGAAACTCGTTACGGCTGCTTCCTTCCGGACCTGACCGGGTTGGCGAGGAACATGTCCATCACCAGCCTTCCACCGCTTATATCTGTTATCTTGCCTGAATTGGCAACCCCCTAATTACGATTTCTTACGGAAATAAAAATGCGATCGATCCCGATGATGAGAGGCGTCTTGAAAAGTTCATGGCCGGACAATTGCACGAGGCTGGAAGATATGCCAAAGTTAAATCACCATGACAAAACCACTCGTATTTACCGGCAACCGCTTTGACCGGGCTGCCCAGTATCGCGCTGATGCGACCTGGATGGCAGAAAAACAACAAGATCCGACCAGTCGGTACGTGCCAATACATAACCTGAAAGCCCTGATTGATCTGACAGACAGGCCAGCAATTGATTGGCGCGGCTATGCAGATGTGAAGGAGTTTATTGAAGCAGGAGCAACTCTGATTTTCCTGGGGATTGCAGATTTTGCCTGTCATTTTGCGATCGACGTCTCTTCACTGGAAAATCCGCGGGCCGTTCCCAACAGTGATTGGGGGAAATTTATCGATGTCCGTAATATTTCAGCGCAGTTAAGGCCCGGGGAAGCTGGTGCCCTTGCACAGGCGCGCTCCATGATTGCCTGGCATGACAATCATCAATTCTGTGCAAAATGTGGCGCGAAGACTGATCTTCATGATGCTGGATATTCCAGAATATGTTCTTCTGAAAGCTGCAAGGCCCAGCATTTTCCAAGAACCGACCCTGTCGCCATTATGATGGTTGTCAGAGACGATAAATGCCTTATGGGGCGAGGACATAACTTCCCCCCTGGACAATTTTCCTGCCTGGCAGGCTTTATTGAGCCTGGTGAAACCATCGAGCAAGGTGTGAAACGGGAGGTTCTGGAAGAAACAGGGGTCAAGGTTGAAAATGTGACCTATCATTCGTCCCAGCCCTGGCCCTATCCGTCTTCCCTGATGATCGGATGTTTTTGCGAGGCTGTAACCGAGGACATCACCATTGATCCGATAGAGCTTGCAGAAGCACACTGGTTCTCGAAGGATGAGGTTCGGGAGTTATTGGCGCGCGCGGGTACACCTGAAACGCCGCGCGCCTCCCCACCTCTCGCGATCGCACACCAGCTCGCCCTTGCCTGGTTGGCCGAAGACAAAAACTAATTTTTTGCAACGCACAATATCATTGAAAGCCGAACCATCCTGTTCGGCTTTTTTTTGACCTTATTTATCTCAAAATTTTCAGAATCAAATCAATGTGAAAGTTATATGAAAATCGCTGAGCACCTGACTCAATGCTGCGCTTTTATTACACTTTCTGCCTTTTAGATTAGCAAACCATGCAAAAACTTTAAGCAG
>JAKSCD010000386.1 GCA_022360775.1 Sneathiellales bacterium
TAAGGGCGGAGAGAATAAAATCCCTTGCCACCTCAGCCGGGATATCCTTGTCCCGCTCACACAGGAGGCCGCGATTTTTATCATAGACCAGATCTGCATGACGCTTCTTGAAACGGGAGACAAGATTGGTCTGGCAATGTATGAACAGGCCAAACCGGTTTTCTTTCTCCACCCATTGAAGGCGAAGCGGCGTGCCGCTTTTCGGGCGGGTTGTCTCATAGCTGGGAGTGCCCCATTTCAGGCATTCAGTGACAGTGCCAATCTCATCGTTTTGGGCCGCAAGATCAAAGACCATCGCTCTTAGAGCAAGCAGTTTGCTACGAACATCATCAGGATAGGACTGATAAAGTGCGGCGATTTCCAGATTGTCAAATTGAACGGTCATCGGGCTCCTCATATTTCAGGAAACGATGCCCGTTCAATTCAGATCCGTCAATTGACAATTCTTGCGGTATTTGAGCCTAATGCTTAACTGGCGCGTTTAAATTTCTGACGTTTAGGAGCTGCATTTCCAGCATTTCTGTTTTTCGCAGGTCCGGGCCGTTTGGCACTCTTAAATCCTGGCTTACCCTTACCCTTTGCGAAGGTTTTCTTGCCCTTGACGAAGGGCTTGCCGCCTTTTGATCCGCCTGGACGATGCTTTTTCGTTTTCTTGGGCTCGGGTTTCGGGAAGGGGTGGTCGTCGTCGATACGGACTTTTTGCTCAATGGTTTTCTCCACATTGCGCAAGAGATTTCTTTCACGAGGCTCACAGATGGAAATCGCAGTGCCTTTCGCGCCTGCGCGGCCCGTCCGGCCGACCCTGTGAACATAATTTTCCGGTTCCATCGGCAGGTCATAATTGATGACATGGGTGATCCCGTTCACATCAATACCGCGGGCCGCGACATCCGTCGCAACCAGGATGGAGAATTTACCGTTTTTGAACGCCCGCAAGGTTCTTTCGCGGGAACGTTGCGGCTTGTCACCATGAATGGCTGAAGCTTTTACGCCTTCAACCTCAGCTTCAATATCTGCCGCGAGACTTTCTGTTGTTGCTTTTGTCCGGACAAAAACAATGACCCGTTCCATCTCTTCCTGCGCAAGCAAATGCATCAGGAGGTCTTTTTTATGCTGATAGGCAACATTCAGAACAGAATGATCAATTGTACCGGCGACAACGGTTTCGCGCGGAGCTTCAACATATTCCGGATCGTTTAGCAATTCACCAGACAGAGATTTGATAGCGTTGCTCATGGTTGCTGAGAACATGACTGTTTGATGCTCTTCAGGTAATTTTGAGGCGATATCTTTTACATCATCAATGAAGCCCATATCGAGCATGCGATCTGCTTCATCCAGAATGAAAGTCTGAACATTATCCAGTTTCACTGTACCACGCTTCATATGGTCCATCAGACGCCCCGGCGTTGCCACAAGAATGTCTACGCCGCGCCCGAGCTGTTGAAGCTGCGGACCATATGGGGCACCGCCATAGACAACAGTATGGAAGAGTTTGATGCCGCGGGTAAAAATCTGGATTGTTTTTGCAATCTGACCAGCGAGCTCACGGGTTGGTGCGAGAATAACAGCAGTTGGTTTGTTTGGTTTCGGCCGCTTGCGATCATGAGACAGTCTTTGCAGAAGCGGAAGGACGAAAGCCGCCGTCTTGCCGCCGCCTGTCTGGGCGATACCCATCAGGTCCCGGCCTTCAAGAAGGTGAGGGATTGAGCTGCCCTGAATAGGAGTTGGCGCATCAAAACCCTGTTTTTCCACTGCACGCAAAAGGGGCCCAACAAGGTTGAGGTCCGAAAATACTGTCATCAATAACGTCCTTACAAGCACTGCCATTTTCTGGCAGCTGTATCTTTAGCCAAATAGGCGGGAACCGTGTCTCCCAGCCTGGCTCGGAAAGTCCTGTAAAGACGATCAGACCGGCAGCAGAAAACTCTGCGGAAATACTGTTCACTAAACCTGAATATGTGGGTGATGGTTAAAATTCACCCGTCGCAAACTGAAGCGACAGAGCCGTATGATGCTTTTCCAATGTAAAGTCAAGCAATGATTTGAGAAAACTCACTAGAAAGAGATTGAAAAAAGACTAGCGCGTAGTTAGGGTTTTTAATCTTCACTTTCCTTTGAAAGAAGCTTTTTTTGCTGACGGCTGATGACATATCCAAATTGCTGGCGCAGGTTGCTCTTCGCGACAGGCAGGCCTTTGATATGCTGTATGAGCATACTTCAGCGAAACTTTTTGGCGTTCTTTTACGTTTATTAAAAGACAGGCCGGAAGCGGAAGATGCGTTGCAGGAGGTCTATACAAAGATTTGGCACAAGGCCGATCGATATTCCTCCTCAGGGGCCAGTGCCATGACCTGGCTTATTACAATTGCACGTAATCATGCGATTGATAGGCTAAGGGCACGTCCTGCGACTGCGGAAAGCCTGGAGGAGGCGGAGACAGTCGCCTCAAAGGAGCGATCGCCGGAAGAAGAGGCGATTGCCAGCTCGGAAAGACGAAAAATTGATAATTGCTTTGATAGATTGGAGGAAAGTAAATCAGCGGCTGTAAAAGGCGCTTATCTGGAAGGCTATTCCTATCAGGAGCTTGCCAAACAGAATGATGTACCGATTAACACCATGCGGACGTGGCTTCGGCGCAGTCTTGCAAAGTTGAAAGAGTGTCTGGAAGAATGACGGATCAGGATCAAAATAATTTTGACGAAAGGGACGACGATACCCTTGCGGCTGAATATGTCCTGGGTGTCCTTGATCTCAAAGACCGGCGAGAGGCTGAAAGGCGCCTTCAGTCAGATCAGGTTTTCGCTTCCCTTGTTCGCGGCTGGGAAAATCGGTTTGCTGATTTAAATGACGACATTGATGCGGTCGAACCGCCAGAACATGTGAAGCAAGCTCTCGGAGACACGCTTTTCTCATCCTCTGAAAACAACGCGGACGTTTCAAAATCCTTCTTCTGGCAGACTATGGGTTTCTGGAGGGGGATATCTGTCGTTGCTGTTCTTCTGGCCGTTCTGTTCGGGTATCTCGCTTTTGACAAACCGGACCGGAAAGAGGACGGGGTCTCTTATGTCGCGTCGCTTTCTTCAAAAGACAACGATCATTCTTATGTCACCCTGTTCAACGAACAGACGGGTGAATTTATTGTTCGGCATATTTCAGGAACACCGCCAGCAGATAAAGACCTTGAGCTCTGGTTGATTGTCCAGGGTGAGAAACCAGTTTCTATCGGCCTTGTCGGATATGAAGATAAAAACAAACCGGCCATTCCACGCGAATTTGTTCAGGAATTTGACAAGGATATTCTTCTTGCCATTACGGTCGAGCCAAAAGGCGGTGCGCCAGAGGGCGTCGCGACCGGTCCGATCGTTGCTGCAGGTCAGCTGAAAAATATTTAATTTTTTTTGAAACTTTTTTTTCTCCCTCTCGTTTCTCCTTGTAACTCCGCGCAGGGCGGAGGGTTTTGAAGGAGAAAAAACAATGTTTAAAGCAGCTCGTCTTGCATCTGTATCTGCCGTAATTCTGATGACAGGTGTTGTCGCCGCTTGTGCCGGGGGTCAGACCGCCAGTAAAGGGGAAAACCCCATGGTTGGTGGCGCCGCCATGTATGAAGAAAAAAACATTATTGAAAATGCTGTAAATTCAAAAGATCACACCACACTGGTCGCAGCTGTAAAAGCAGCTGATCTTGTGGATACGTTGCAGGGCAAAGGTCCTTTCACAGTCTTTGCACCCGTTAATTCCGCATTTGCGGATCTGCCTCCGGGAACAGTTGAAACACTGCTGAAGCCTGAAAATAAAGGCACGCTGACCAAAATCCTGACCTGTCATGTTGTTGCGGCAGACGCCATGTCAGCAGCGATCAAGAAAATGGTGGCCGCTGATGGTGGTGTTCATACCGTCAATACCGTCGGCGGATGTCAATTCCAGGCCATGTATGACGGCAGTAAACTGATGATCAAAGATGGCAAGGGCGGCATTGCCAATGTCACCATCGCCGATGTGAAACAGTCCAACGGTGTTATTCACGTCATCGACAAAGTTCTCCTTCCTGGTTCCTGACCGGTGGACTAACCTCTTTTGTTGATCGATGTGGGGGCGGTATCCGACTTGTTCGGGTACCGCTTTTTCGCATATGCAAAAAATGCGTAACAGATATCTGGTAATAAAACTGGTAAATTAGCGCATCTTCAGATAAAAGATCGTGATTATGTTGCGGCGCACAGAATTTGTGCGCCTTTTTTACTGCGTACAACAAGGATGGATCGAGTGGAGAGTAAAGTCGCAGATGTATCGCTGAATTCGGAAATGTCTGTTATCGGCAGATTGAAAACCGAACTCCTTTCCGGGCTGACCGTTGCACTGGCGCTGGTGCCCGAGGCTGTTGCTTTTGCATTTGTTGCCGGTGTTCATCCGCTTGTTGGTCTTTACGCAGCTTTTCTGGTGGGACTGATTACAGCTCTCATAGGGGGGCGCCCCGGTATGATTTCCGGTGCAACCGGTGCCCTTGCTGTGGTGATGGTCGCCCTTGTGGCCTCGCACGGGGTTGAATATCTGTTCGCTGCCGTTGTTCTGATGGGGGTTTTCCAGATCCTGGCCGGTATTTTCCGGCTTGGAAAATTCATACGCATGGTCCCGCATCCTGTGATGCTGGGATTTGTAAATGGCCTGGCGATTGTTATTTTTCTTGCACAGCTTGGACAGTTTAAAATTTCCAATGACGCTGGCGATCTGGTCTGGCTGACGGGAATGCCGCTCTATACCATGCTGGGACTGGTCGCCCTGACCATGGCGATTATCTTCTTCATGCCAAAACTGACGAAAGCCATTCCGGCGCCGCTCGTGGGAATTGGTGTGGTCTCTCTTCTGGTGATCGGTCTTAATCTGGATGTGAGCACGGTTGGGGATCTGGCCTCTATTGCCGGTGGCTTCCCTGAATTTCACATCCCCATGGTTCCGTTTACTGTTGAAACCCTCTGGGTGATCCTGCCTTATTCCCTGATCCTGGCCGCGATCGGCCTTATTGAAAGCCTTCTGACCCTCAATCTGGTTTCCGAAATTACGGAAACTCATGGCGGCGCCAGTAAGGAATGCGTTGCCCAGGGTGTTGCTAATACTGTAACCGGCTTCTTTGGCGGCATGGGTGGCTGTGCCATGATCGGCCAAAGCATGATCAATGTGACTTCTGGTGGCCGTCAGCGTTTGTCTGGTATATCGGCCGCTCTCTTCCTGTTGTGTTTTATTCTGTTTGCCTCGCCTCTGATTGAGCAGATCCCTCTTGCTGCCCTAGTGGGTGTCATGTTTATGGTGGTTATCGGGACCTTTGCCTGGTCGAGTTTCCGCATCATCAACAAAATTCCGCTTTCCGATGCTTTCGTTCTTGTCCTTGTGTCCGGTGTGACAGTGATCAGTGATCTGGCCGTTGCCGTTGTGGTTGGCGTGATTGTTTCTGCCCTTGTTTACGCCTGGCAAAGCGCGAAGAAAATTCATGCAAGAAGCAGTCTGGATAAAAAGGGCAGCAAGATTTACGAACTGGAGGGTCCGCTTTTCTTCGGTTCCGTCACCAGCTTTCAGGAATTGTTTGATCCCAAGAATGACCCTGAAGATGTGGTGATTGATTTTAAAAATTCCCGCGTTGTTGATCATTCCGGTTTGCAGGCGATTGACAGTCTGGCGGAGAAATACGGACGGGCAGGGAAGACCCTGCATCTGAGGCATCTTAGCCGGGATTGCCAGACGCTGCTGAGCAAGGCGAAAAGCCTGGTCGAGGTTTCTGTTCTTGAAGATCCTGAATACGGGGTCGCGGCAGACTATGACAAAAAATTCGCAGACTAGATCTGGCATCTGAAGAGGTGTTATTCGGCGATTTTTCCAGACGAGATCCTGCCTGGAAAAAAGTCGGCTAACTGCTTCAGGTGTTTTCCATTTGGCGAACTTCTTCCCTGATATGCTTGAGGAACCTTTGAATGACCTCCTGCTCTTCTTCCGTAAAGGGGGCTAGCATTCGGGTATTCATTTCCTGAACTTCTGGGCGTGTGCGTGCAGCCAGTTCTTTTCCTGCCCCGGTGATATGCAATAAATGCACGCGCTCATCCTCGGGTTTTACCCGTCTTTCGACCAGTTTCTTTTTAACAAGCGTATCGACAAGGTTGGTGAGCCTTGATTTGCTGTGTCCGGCCCGCTTTGCGACCACGGCGCTTGGCAGCCCGTCCTCCATATCAAGCGTAAACAAAATGACCTGATGGGCCGTTGTTATCCCCTCGGTTTTTTTAAGATGTCGGTCTGAAGCTCTAAACAGGGCCGTATGGGCCACGTGGAGCAGATGCAGGATCCGCAATTTCGGTTTTATTGACATTGGTTCAAGTTTGAATTAATTTTTAGTTCATGGTTGGACTAATTGATCCAGCTTTGAACTTTATACCGCAAAATGTCTCTAAGGACATGGACAATAATAACAATCGGGACTTTCCTCATGTATGTAGAATACGCTTATATTTTTGCACTGGTTGCAAACCTGGTCTGGTTCAGTATGGGGTTTCATTATTTCAGCTTTAAAAATAATGCGGCAGCAAAAGTTGCAATCCCAAAGCATTTAAGGGATTCCCCGCTCTTTAAAACTCATTCCGTCTCTATCCGGTTTCTGGGGGGAATGAACGGGGCCTGGGCTCTTATGTGTCTGATCCTGCTATATCTGGCACTTACAGGAAGTGTGTTATTCAGCGCCCCGATAGAACGGTCGATAATTCTCTTCATAATTGCCAGTGCACATTTCTCACAATTCTATTTTAATGTACCGATCCACAGAAATGGAGGGCGTCAAGGGGATGCCTACTGGAATGTAACCTCAGGGCCGATGTTAATGATCTTTGTCGTTGATGCACTGGAAACTGTGCTTAATGTCGGTATCGGTGGTTATCTGATTGTTGCAAGCTGACTGACAGGAAAATTCTGGCTTTGTTTTTAAGAGGTTAAGCCTCCAGAGGCTGTCATGAAAGCAGAGAAATTACGGACCCGGGATTAAACTACCCTGATTAGAAGATAAGGCTGTTCATAATATAATGGACAGCCTCTTTTTTTGCCGCAACAATAGCCCAACTCCTTGAGGGGTAGAACTCAAGTAATACTGGGGAGACGGTACAGATGGACCTGAATTTGGAAGAAGTAATGCAGGAAGTTATTTCTGTCATTACGGCCTATGGCCTGGATGTGATTGGGGCAGTCATCATCCTGATTATTGGATATATAATATCCAAAAGAGTGCCCAACACGCTGAAAAAAATCCTGACCAAGAAGAATGTAGATCCGACAGTTGTCAATTTCCTTGGCAGCCTTGCCAAGATGACTGTCCTGATTATCACATTGCTTCTGGTTCTTGCCCAGTTCGGTGTTCAGACGGCCAGTCTGATTGCTGTTCTCGGTGCGGCTGGCCTTGCTATCGGTCTTGCCTTGCAGGGAACTCTTTCCAATGTGGCTGGCGGTGTAATGCTTCTCTTCTTCCGTCCCCTTCGTGTCGGGGATTATGTTGAAGCGGCAGGACATGGCGGAACAGTAAAGTCTGTTGGCCTGTTTGTAACGGAACTGGCAACACCAGATAACGTTCAGATCATTTTGCCAAATGCCAGTGTCTGGGGCAGTGCGATCAAGAATTTCAGTTTCCATGATACGCGCCGGGTCGATCTGGTGATGGGTATCGCCTATGAAGATGACATGGATAAGGCCATGAGCATCATGCACGGGCTTATCGCCGCGGATGAGCGGACACTGAAAGATCCGGAGCCGATGATTGCAGTGGCAGAACTTGCAGACTCCTCCGTTAATTTCACCGTTCGTATGTGGTGCAACAGCGGTGATTACTGGGGTCTGAAATTTGATATGACCAAGGCGATGAAAGAAGCCTTTGACAAGGAAGGCATTTCCATTCCCTTCCCGCAACAGGTTGTTCATATGGTCAAAGAATAGAGCTTCTATTCAGATGACATCAAAGCCCTGCCTCTGGCGGGGCTTTTTTTATTTATAGGCGAATTTTGTTATTGTGAGAAAACCCACAGTTTAGCAACTAAAAATAGTGAAGCATATGCGGAAAGCTATCCTTACGGTTCTCACTGTTGCCCGACCTTCTCGTTTCCTTTCAAGAGTTAGTATATACATGCCTATGATTTTATTGCGATTTCTCAATAGTATCGAAAAGAAGCATCAATCTCGCAATAACTCTTGTTTTGAAAGCCTTGAGGAGCAAAGTCGATAGCCATGGCATTCCAAAAGCAAACATCCCCCCAAATTCCAAAAAAGATCATCTTAATCCTACTGATTATTATTGTGATTATATGTGGACGGTGGTTGTGGTTTGAGGGGAATAGGCTTCACGATCTCTATTCCGGTAAAACGCCAATGTATA
>JAKSCD010000405.1 GCA_022360775.1 Sneathiellales bacterium
GGCAAGGCTTAATCATCTCATAGATGGTCTTTGGCTGGCCTGCATGGCCGCAGTGATATTCTTTCTTGGCTGGTGGATGTTCATCGGGTTGCAACAACAGATGGAAGATGGCGCGGTGAAAGGGGTGCTGGGGTGGGCTGTCTGGCCTTTCTATATCCCGGGAATTGCAGCGCTTCTTTTGTGGGGAACAATCGCCGCTTTTCAGGTTTTTGAACGGGATCGGTATAATGTCACCTGAGTTAATCGGCTTTCTAGGTCTCGTCGCCCTTTTTGTTTTTCTTATCTTTCGCATGCCTGTTGGCATCGCGATGATCCTCGTAGGGATCGGGGGAACCTGGGTTTTGAGTGAGAATCTCTCCTATGTTCGCTTCGGCCCATATTTAAAGCAGTTTAAAACCCTGCTTTGGGAAAATGTTTCCAATTACGATCTTTCTGTTGTCCCGCTTTTCGTCCTGATGGGATATCTCGCAAGCCAGGCTCAGTTAAGCCGTGATCTTTTTCGCGGATTTGAAGCCCTGATGTCAAAAAGGCGAGGCGGTGTTGCCATGGCTGCTATCGGCGCCTGTGCGGGTTTTGGGGCCGTTTGCGGCTCTTCTCTTGCGACGGCCGCTACCATGGGAAAAGTCGCCCTCCCTGAAATGAAGAAACTGGGATACCACCCGCGCCTTTCTACCGGAACACTGGCCGCAGGGGGGACGCTTGGTATTTTGATCCCGCCGTCGGTTGCGCTGGTGATCTATGCGATTGTTGTTGAAGGTTCGATCCTGAAAATGTTTCAGGCTGCCATCTTGCCCGGTATTTTGGCGGTGATCGCGTTTATTCTGGTGATTATGATCCAGGTGAGGATTTTTCCGCATCTAGCGCCTGAACCTACTCGCATGTCGGAGGAGGAAAGAAAGCAGGCCTATAAGCGACTGCTGCCGGTTCTGCTGATTTTTGGCGGCATTATTCTGGGGCTGGGGGTCGGATTGTTCACACCAACGCCAGCTGCCAGTATCGGGGTTTTCGCCATTCTGGTTTACGGGTTTTGTCTAAAGAAATTTACCGGGGAAGGGCTTGATTTGTCGGGCCTGAAAACCGCCTTTCGGGAAACGGCTGTTACATCTTCAATGATTTATCTGATCCTGTTTGGCGCTGATGTGCTTAAAGGTTTTTTCACGCGAGCGGGGCTTCCCTCAGCGCTCGCTGAATGGGCTGCAACAGGCGGGATGGATCCCTGGATGATCCTGATCGTTATGCTTATCCTGCTCATCATACTTGGGTGTTTCATGGAATCCCTGGCCATGATCCTGGTTATCGTCCCGTTCTTCTGGCCAGCCCTGGTTGCCTTAAATGGCGGTGACTATGCAAGTGCAGAAAGCGCCGCTTTTGGCGTTGATACAGAAAGCCTGAAAATCTGGTTTGGCATTCTTGCGCTCATTGTGGTTGAGCTTGGCCTGATCACACCGCCTGTCGGACTAAATGTCTTCATTATTTCCTCTCTCTCCGAGGATGGAACAATGGCGGAGACCTTCCGCGGGGTTTTCCCATTTTTGCTGGCAGAAATTGTTCGTGTTGGCCTTCTGCTGGCTTTCCCCGTTATCGCCCTGTTCCTTCCCGGTTTGATCAGTGGATAGAACGCCATGATCAAATCTCCCTTCATTTCACTTTTGTCCCTAGAAAGCTATCGATATGACTGATTACGTAATTTCCCGGCATCCTGTTGCCTCTGCCGCTGTTGCTGGATCTGAAGCCCGCTTCCCTGTTCGCCGGATTTTCTGTGTTGGCCGAAATTATGCGGCGCATGCCCGGGAGATGGGGAAAGATCCGAACCGGGACGCGCCTTTCTTTTTCACCAAACCGGCCGATGCGCTTGTTGATAACCACCAGACCGTTGCTTATCCGAAGGAAACTGAAAACTTCCATTTTGAAGCAGAGCTGGTGGTTGCGATTGGCAAGGATGGCAGTAATATCCCGGAAGAAAAAAGTCTGGATCATATCTGGGGATATGCCGTCGGTAATGATTTTACACGCCGGGACTTGCAGCTCGAAGCCCGTGAAAAAGGACGCCCCTGGGATTGGGGGAAAGCTTTTGATCAGTCTGCTGTCTGCGCCGCAATTCACCCAGTCGAAGAAGTCGGACATCCGGATAAGGGCAGCATCAAGCTCACGGTCAATGGGGATGTGAAACAGGATGCAGATCTTGCTGAACTGATCTGGTCCGTGCCCGAAATCATCTCTATTCTTTCCCATTCCATGGATTTGAAAGCAGGGGATCTGATTTATACAGGAACACCGGCCGGTGTTGGTCCGCTTGTTCCAGGGGATGTTTGCGTGGTCAGTATTGAAGGACTGGGAGAGCTCACAACAACGATTTCGGAAAGACTATGAGGAACTGGTATGACCTTAAAATTGCATAATTTTTTCAGATCCTCAAGCTCCACCCGTGTGCGCGCCGCCCTTAATCTGAAAGGCCTGGACTATGACTATCAGGCCTATATCCTCCGAAAGGGGGAGACCCGAACTCCCGAATTCCTGAAACGCTCCCCTGCCGGGCTTGTTCCGGTACTGGAGCTTGAAAGCGGCGCCCATATTTCACAGTCCATGGCCATTCTGGAATGGCTGGAAGAAGAACATCCGGAGCCTGCCTTGCTACCGTCCACTTCTCTTGAGAAAGCACGGGTCAGATCTCTTTCCTACATGATTGCCTGCGAAGTTCATCCGCTCAATAACTTGCGGGTTTTACAGAAAATCGAGAAGGATTATGGTCTCGATCAAGACGGGGTGAGAGCCTGGTTCGATCACTGGGTTCATACTTCTTTTGCACCGTTGGAAGAGCGTCTTTCCCACGAGGCCGAGACGGGAAAATTCTGTCATGGCGACACGCCCGGAATGGCCGATATCTGTCTGTACGCGCAGGTCCTCAATAACAGAAGATTTGAAATTGACACCAGTTGCTATCCGACAGTTTCGCGGATTTTTGATACTCTCACGGGTCTCGATGCCTTTCTGAAAGCAGCACCTTCCGAACAGCCGGATGCTGTGCTAAATCCTTGAGGCAAAATTCAAGACAGGAGATCTTCTTGCCCTATACCGAGGATACAGAACCGGAAAATCTGCCGGGATATCTATTGCGCCGATGTCATCAGATCGCCATTGGTTTCTTTCTGGATGAATGTGAGGAGTTTGACCTTACCCCCATCCAGTTTGCGGTGCTCAATGTTCTGGATCGGCAAGGTCCCCAGGATCAGGGGACGATCGGGCGCGCGGCAGCACTTGACCGGACGACGATCGCTGTTGTTCTTAAAAAACTGGAAGAGCGAAAACTTGTGATCCGGGCAAGTTCCCTGAAGGACAAGCGGGCAAAAGTCGTTTCTATCACCAAGGCAGGGGAGCAGATGATCAAAAAAATCACGCCGTCGCTCCTTAAGGCCCAGTCACGAATGCTGGAGGCCTTTAGCGAGAGCGAACGCAAGGAGTTCCTGCGTCTGCTCAATATTTTCGCCAATCACAATAACGACCTCAGCCGTGCACCTTTGATAAGATAGGGCCTTACGCAGAAAGATCTTCTTTCCAGGCCGCAAAATCAGCGAATGCACGTTTGGTATAGGCTTGTTTGCGCTCTTTCTTCTTGACCCGGACTTCAAGCGGGGGGAACAAGCCGAAATTTACGTTCATCGGCTGGAAGGTTGAAGTCTCCGCATCCCCCGTGATGTGTGACATCAAGGCACCAAACGCCGTTGTTTGCGGCGGAATGGAGAAAGTTTCGTTCAAAGTTTCTGCAGCCAGGAAACGGCCGGCCATTAATCCGACAGCCGTACTTTCCACATAACCTTCAACCCCCGTGACCTGACCCGCAAAACGAAGGCGCGGTACATTTTTAAGGCGAAGTTCCTTGTCCAGGACTTCAGGGCTGTTAATGAAGGTATTACGATGCAGGCCGCCAAGACGTGCAAATTCGGCATTTTCAAGACCCGGGATCTTTTTGAAAATGCGTGTTTGCTCTGCATATTTCAGCTTGGTCTGGAAACCCACGATATTATAGATCGTGCCTAGCTTGTTATCCTGCCTGAGCTGAACAATGCCGTATGGTTTCACATCAGGATTATTAGGATCCGTAAGACCAACAGGTTTCATTGGGCCATAGCGCAAGGTTTCAGGACCGCGCTCCGCCATCACTTCAATCGGAAGGCAACCATCAAAATAGGGGGTGTCTTTTTCCCATTCCTTAAATTCGGTTTTTCCGCCTTCATTCAGATCACTGATAAATTCGTAATATTGTTCTTTGGTCAGGGGGCAGTTGATATAATCCGTGCCTTCGCCCTTGTCATAGCGGGACTGGAACCAGGCGATATCGAAATTGATACTGTCCTTGTAAACAATCGGCGCAATGGCATCGAAGAAAGAAAGGGCGTCCGCGCCTGTCGCCCCATGAACCGCTTCTGCAAGCTCTGGGGAAGTGAGCGGTCCTGTCGCGATCAGGCAATTGCCCCATTCTTCAGGCGGCAGGCCCTTGATTTCCTCGCGCTCGATCGTCACCAGCGGATTGTTTTCCAGCTTGTTCTGGATATAGCTGGAAAACTCAACCCGATCGACAGCGAGTGCGCCGCCCGCCGGAACCTTATTCTCATCCGCGCTTTCCATAATGAGGGAGCCGAGCTCCCGCATTTCCTTATGCAACAGGCCAACAGCGTTATTTTCTGCATCATCAGAACGAAATGAGTTGGAGCAGACCAGTTCCGCCAGGCCATCGGTCAGGTGGGCATCTGTTTTCCGCACCGGACGCATTTCATGCAAAATAACGGGAATGCCCTTTTGCACAAGTTGCCAGGTCGCTTCAGAGCCCGCGAGCCCGCCGCCGATTACATGAACCGGTTTTATCTGTTCCGTCATATGATACTGCCTTGAAAGCGGTGATCAGGCCGCTTTGGTTTTCTTGGATTTCTTTGCCTTCGCCTTGGTTTTCTTGGGCGCAGCTTCCCCTACCTTGACAGGGGGGCTCTTGGCAAGGATTTCCTTCAAATACTGACCAGTATAGCTTTCCTTGACCTTGGCAACCTCTTCCGGGGTACCTTCCGCAACCAGATAGCCACCGGCATCTCCGCCATCAGGGCCCATATCGACAACCCAGTCTGCGGTTTTGATCACTTCCAGATTATGTTCAATCACAAGGACACTGTTGCCCGCATTGACAAGAGCCTGCAGCACTTCCATCAATTTGCGCACATCTTCAAAATGCAGGCCGGTTGTCGGCTCATCCAGGATATACAGCGTCCGCCCGGTTGCCCGGCGAGAGAGTTCCTTCGCCAGTTTAACACGCTGGGCCTCACCGCCGGAAAGGGTGGTGGCCTGCTGACCGACATGGATATAGCCAAGCCCTACCTGTTGCAGAGTTTCGAATTTTTCCCGAATAACCGGAACGGCTTTAAAGAACTCGCACGCTTCATCAACAGTCATGTCAAGAACATCAGATATGCTCTTGTCTTTAAAGGTAATATCCAGTGTTTCGCGGTTATAGCGCTTGCCTTTGCAGACATCACATTGAACATAGACATCCGGCAGGAAGTGCATTTCGATTTTGATTACACCATCGCCTTTACAGGCTTCGCAGCGTCCTCCTTTTACATTGAAGGAAAAACGGCCCGATTTATACCCGCGCGCCTTGGCCTCAGGAAGTCCGGCAAACCATTCTCGGATCGGTGTAAAAGCGCCGGTATAGGTTGCGGGATTGGAGCGGGGGGTCCGCCCAATGGGGCTCTGGTCGATATCAACGATCTTGTCCAGCCATTCAATGCCTTCGATCCGGTCATGAGGCCCGGGATGATTGCGGTTGTTGTTCAGCTTCTTGGCAATGGCCTTATAAAGGGTTTCAATAATCAGTGAAGATTTTCCGCCGCCCGAAACACCGGTGACGCATGTAAAGGTTCCGAGCGGAATATTCACATTCACCCGTTTCAGGTTGTTGTGACGGGCACCGATAATCCGAAGTTCCCGCGCAGTTTGCGGTTTGCGGCGAACGGCTGGAAGCGGGACCTCCATTTCACCGGAAAGATACTTGCCGGTGATGCTGTCCTTGGAATTCATAATGTCATCCGGTGTCCCTTGCGCAATCAGCTTGCCGCCATGGCTACCGGCTTTGGGGCCCATATCGATAACATGGTCCGCCGTCATGATCGCTTCTTCATCATGTTCCACGACCAGAACCGAATTTCCCTGATCCCGAAGATTAACCAGTGTTTTAAGAAGGCGGGAGTTATCCCTCTGATGCAATCCGATTGACGGTTCATCCAGTACATAAAGAACACCGGTCAGGCCGGATCCGATTTGCGAGGCGAGACGAATGCGCTGGCTTTCACCGCCGGACAAGGTACCGGAACCTCGCGAAAGAGTAAGATATTCCAGCCCCACATCCACGAGGAAGCCGAGCCGTTCGTTGATTTCTTTCAAGACCCGTTCAGCGATGGATTTGTCTTTTGGCGACAGGATATCGTTCAGCTCCAGGAACCATTTACGGGCATCCAGAATGGATTTTGCAGAGACTTCGCCGATATGCAGGTCATTGATTTTAATGGCGAGGGCTTCCTGTTTCAGGCGATGACCACCGCAGGTTTTACAGGCGGTTTTATCCTGATATTTTTCAAGATCTTCGCGGACCCAGCTACTGTCCGTCTCCCGCCAGCGGCGTTCGATATTGGGGATAACCCCTTCAAAGGGCTTGTTGGTTTTATAAGTGCGCATCCCGTCATCAAAGGTGATCTGGATTTTCTGATCGCCTGTGCCTTGCAAAATGGCGTTCTGATGCTCCGGATCCAGCTCTTCCCAGGGGCTGGTGGTGTCAAACCCGTAATGTTTGCCCAATGCTTCGAGGGTCTGCATATAATAAGGAGCCGGGGTTGCCGAGCGGGACCAGGGGGCAATGGCACCATCGCGTAATGAAAGCGTGACATCCGGCACCACCAGATCCGGATCGAAATACATTTCTGTTCCAAGACCACCGCAGGACGTACAGGCGCCATAGGGATTGTTGAATGAAAAGATACGAGGTTCAATTTCCTCAATCGTGAAGCCGGATACCGGGCAGGCAAATTTGGCAGAGAAGATTTTCCGCTCTTTGCTGTCAGCGTCTTCAACAACGAAAAGACCATCCGCGAGTTCAAGGGCTGTTTCAATGGAATCAGCAAGACGGGTCATGATGTCGCTATTGACCACAACGCGGTCGACGACCACGTCAATATGATGCTTCAGCTTCTTGTCCAGCTCCGGTACATCTTCAATTTCGTAAATCTCGCCATCCACTTTGACCCGCTGAAAACCCTTCTTGCGAAGATCCAGAAATTCCTTGCGATATTCCCCTTTACGTCCACGGACAATAGGTGCCATCAGATAAAGTCGCTTGCCTTCGCCTAGCGCCATTACCTGATCCA
>JAKSCD010000409.1 GCA_022360775.1 Sneathiellales bacterium
CGCATGGTCTGGTTCGGCTTGATCCCGAGAGAATGAGCCGCCTCCGTCTGCCCGTGGCTAACGGCATTAATGCCGGCACGCACAATTTCAGCAATAAAGGCACCGGTGTAAAAAGTCAGGCCAATAACAATGGCAAGATATTCCGGCTCCAGAACCCAACCTCCCCCGATGTTAAAGCGTGTTGCTTTCGGGAATTCGAAGGAAAATGGCAAACCGGTTACCAATGCCGCGAGAACGGGCAGTCCCAGGATCAGGCCAACAGAAGTCCAGAAGACCGGAAATTGCTGACCGGTTTCGTCCTGCCGTTTATGAGCCCATTTGCCAAGCACGATAGAGGCAACAATTCCAACAACCAGGGCTATCGGAATAAGCATAAAGCCGCTTTCGGGCGTGACACTCGGGAAATAGGCACCGCGGTTATTAATGACCAGGGTATCATTAAAAAACTTCAGGCTGTCTCGAACAACCGGCAAAACGCTCAACACGGCGAAATACCAGAATAGAAGCTGCACAAGCAGCGGTATATTTCGAACGACCTCAATATAAACGGCGGCAATCTTATTGACGATCCAGTTATTGGACAATCTCAAGATACCAAAAAAGACGCCGAGAAATGTCGCAAGAACAATACCGACTATGGAAACCGTGAGGGTATTAATAATACCGATAACAAAAACATCACCATGGGTTGATGTCTGCGCGACATAATCCATGAAGACAACAATACCGATACCAAACCCTGCGGGCTGCGTTAAAAATCCAAATCCTGAAGCAATCCCTCGCTTCTCAAGATTGGTAATAGTGTTGTTTCCAACATATAAAACAAAGGCTAGGAATATTGCGATCACGAGAAACTGAAAGAATACGGCACGTACCTTCGGATCCCGTAGCATGCTAACTCCAGCTCCTTGCGGTTGACTTGGTGCGTCAACAGTCATAAGGCGGCTCCTTCCGGGAGTAGCGTTTACTAATTTCAGGGCATAAAAATCTATACGCTAGGCCCTAAGCAAAAAGAGTGCATGTCCCTGGATGGAGACACACACTCTTTTAAATCAGCTAGTCGCTTTTAGCGTGCTGGAGGGGCATAAAGAATGCCGCCTTTGCTCCAGAGCTGGTTCAGGCCACGTGCAATATTCAAAGATGTGCCTTCACCCAGATGCTTGGCGAAAACTTCACCATAGTTGCCAACACCTTTAATGGCATTTGCTGCCCAGGCGGCGTCAAGGCCAAGCTGAGAGCCGAGGTCACCAGAAGTACCCAGCAGACGCTGTACGCCTGGGTTTTTGGAACCTTTCATTTCATCAACATTTGCCTGAGTTACACCCATTTCCTCTGCGATGATCAGAGCATTAAGTGTCCAGCGAGCGATATCACCCCAGTTGTTGTCGCCATGACGAACAAGCGGACCGAGAGGCTCTTTGGAAATGATTTCAGGCAGAACAACGTGATTTTCAGGATCTGCGATAACAGAACGCTGCGCATACAGACCGGACTGGTCTGTTGTGTACACGTCGCATGTGTCTTTCAGATACGCTTCACGAACTTCGTCCGCTGTATCAAAAAGAACTGAGTCGTATTTCATGCCCTGTGCAGCAAAATAATCTGCAAGGTTCAGCTCGGTTGTTGTACCGGACTGAAGACAAACGCGAGCACCATCAAGTTCTTTGGCGGATTTAACGCCAAGAGACTTTTTCACCATGAAACCCTGGCCGTCATAGTAGTTCACGCCAATGAACTCAAAACCAAGGTTCACATCGCGGCTTAATGTCCATGTGGTGTTACGTGCCAGCACGTCAATTTCACCGGACTGCAGCGCAGTGAAACGCTCTTTTGCAGTTGTTGGTGTATATTTGACTTTGTCCGGATCACCGAAAACAGCAGCTGACATGGCGCGGCAGAAGTCTACGTCGAAGCCTTCCCATACGCCTTTATCGTTTGGCGCAGCAAAACCCGCCAAACCTGTAGTCACACCACATTGAATAAAGCCTTTTGCTTTAACGTCATCCAGGGTACCGGCAGTTGCGGCGCCGGCCATGAATGTAGCTGCTGTAGCGACAGCAATAAAGCTCGCTTTTTTCATAAAATACCTTCCTGTCTATTTTATTTTCAATCTCTAGCTCTGATTTTCCCGTCAGAGCTTGCTGGTCGTAACCAGCTGAAGTTCAGTTTTCCCAAATTCCAAACTTCAACCTTATTGACGATAGTATTTTTGCTTCGACCGTCAACGGAAAATTTCACATTATGTGTATTCAAGTGGAAATTGTGAGGAAAGGATTAATAAAATTTCGTTCTTTTCTCCTCTCGCGCAATCCTATATTTCTGTTGCTCATAGCGTTGCCCTCTTAGTGTTAAGGATTCTCCATGAAAGACGAGACAAAACTGATTGTTGCCGGGCGGAACCCGGAGGCTAATTTTGGTATTGTAAATGCCCCTGTCTACCATGCGTCGACTATTCTTTATTCCTCATTAGCTGAGCTTGAACAGCGGCATAGGGAAAGGGCCGAAGGCAAACAGGTTGTCTCTTATGGGCGAATGGGAACGCCTACAACCTGGTCTTTGGAAGACGCTGTTGCTGAGCTTGAAGGCGGGTATCGATGCCAGGTTTTCCCCTCCGGCCTTGCGGCCTGCGCCCATGCCATGCAGTCCTTTTTAAAAGCGGGTGATCACCTTCTGATGACGGACAGTGTCTATGGGCCCAGCAGAAATTTTTGTGACAAGGTCCTGACCCGATTTGGTGTCGATATCACCTATTACGATCCGCTTATTGGCACTGGAATCAGGGAGCTGATCCAGCCAAATACAAGAATCGTTTACGTAGAATCACCCGGATCCCAGACATTCGAGATGCAGGATATTCCGCAAATTGCCGAAATTGCCCATAAATCCGGCGCAATTGTAATGATGGATAACACCTGGGCCTCCCCTCTTTTCTATAAACCGTTCGAGCATGGTGTGGATGTATCCATCCAGGCGGGTACGAAATATATTGTCGGTCATTCCGATGTCATGATGGGAACAGTCACAACAACCAAGGAATGCTGGGCGACATTGCAGGCAGGCGCCAATCTTTCAGGACAAACGGCAGGCCCGGATGATGTGTATCTTGCCCAGCGCGGCATGAGAACGCTGTCTGTGCGCTTAAAACAGCATATGGAAAACGGGATCAAAATCGCAGAATGGCTCAAAGGTCGGGATGAGGTTCATTCTGTTCTGCACCCCGCGCTCAGCGACGATCCAGGGCACGCACTCTGGAAAAGGGATTTTCTTGGCGCTTCCGGTCTTTTCTCTTTCCGTTTGAAGCAAGCTCCCAAGGAAGCTATTGCTGCCTTTATGGATGATCTTGAACTTTTCGGTATGGGATATTCCTGGGGCGGGTATGAAAGCCTGGTCATATACGCTGATCCGAGCCATTACCGGACAGCAACAACCTGGGATAACACAAACCCTCTGATCCGCCTGCATATCGGGCTTGAAGATACCGATGATCTTATTGCGGATTTGAGCGCAGGATTTGATAGATTCTCGAGGGTAAAATAGTATTATTCGCCGATTAACTCGCGATTCGCTTTACCGGTCGCGAGTTTTCTTGGGTAAAATTATGGCTTCCGGTTCCGAAAAAGCGGCTGAAATCTGGCAGTAACGGACTAACCCCGATAATTGTCCGGCAGCCGATTCCAGGTATTTGTTATATATATGTCTGAGCAAATAAAAAAAATTGCCTTGATCGGTGGAGGCCCGAGCGGCTTGATTGCTGCGCAATTTCTTGCGGCGCTCAATAAGTATGAAATTCATCTCTATGAACAGAAAAGTTCAGTCGGTCGGAAATTCCTGATTGCCGGACGGGGTGGTCTCAACCTGACCCACACGGAAGATACGCTTCTCTTTAATAAACGCTATGGGACAGCGGAAGATTTCCTGACGCCTCACCTGAGCGGCTTTACCCCGGAAGACCTCAGAAACTGGGCGCAGGAACTGGGTATCGATACATTTGTCGGCAGCAGCGGTCGTGTCTTCCCGAAAGAGATGAAGTCTACAGCCCTGATGCGCGCCTGGACCACAAAACTTAGCCAGGCCGGAGTTCACTTTCATCTCAGGTACAGTTTTGAAGGCTTTGGCGATCAAGGGCAGCCTCTTTTCAGGGATAAGAACGGGGATATTCATGAAACCCAGTTTGATGCGGTGCTGCTTGGCCTTGGCGGCGCCAGCTATCCGCATCTGGGGGCGACTGCAAGCTGGGTCACTCCACTTGAAGAGAGGGGTGTTAAAGTCAATCCGTTTCGACCTGTGAATTGCGGCTTTAACATTCGCTGGTCGGATCATCTTTTGAAACATGAAGGCGCGCCCCTCAAGAATGTTTCCCTGACCATGGATTTTGAAACCTCGCGCGGCGATGCTGTCATCACCCAATATGGCATTGAAGGCGGTCTTCTCTATTCTCTCAGCCGCTCTCTGGTTATCGCCGTGGGGCAACCTGAAGGAGCAGCACCGCTTCTGGATTTCAGGCCTGATATGCCTTTTGAGACTGTACTTGAAAAGCTCTCTGCCCCGCGCGGCAAGCAAAGTCTTTCAAGCTTCCTGAGAAAGAAACTGAAATTTTCAGCCCTTGAAACCGCCCTTTTGCATGAATTTACCCCCGGCCCTGTTCCTGCAGACCCGCCGCTTCTTGCTGAATTGATCAAGGGACTACCTATCCGGCTCGACAGTCCGCGCCCGCTGGAGCAGGCGATCAGTTCTTCCGGCGGTATTGATTTGTCGGAATTTGACGACATGCTGATGCTGAAGAAATGCCCGGGCTGGTTCGCTGCCGGGGAAATGATCGACTGGGACGCACCAACCGGAGGCTACCTTTTACAAGCCTGTTTCAGCACCGGTATCGCAGCAGCAAAAGGAATTGAACGCTGGCTGGAAAAATAGATCGGTATTAAAGCTAACAGTTAGCGGGGCACATTACCCGGCGTCACAGCGAGATTACTAATAAATTCCTCAATCCCGGCTTTGTCTTTCAAATAAAGGTTCTTCCCTTTTTTCAAGACAAGATCATCACCAGCCAATTGTCCAAGCACACGGGCAACCGTTTCACGGGTTGTGGATACCCGGCTTGCAATAACGCTTTGGGTTGGCATTGGATAGATGAGCCATGAGTTAGGTGTTACCGGATCCGGCTCGGCCATACGAAGGAGTTCCTGGCAGACACGCTGTACGGCCCCCAAAGTGGACAGATCCAGAATACGATCGTCATTAATCCGGATAATCCGGGCCAGCCGCTGCATCACCTGCATCATGATTTCAGGATGCTGCAACAGGAAATCACTGAAATTTTCAGGGGATAGTGACGCCAGCAGACATTTCTTATTGGCAATCACATTTGCAGATCTTGGCTTGCCATCAATTGCGGATAATTCACCAAAATACTGACCTGCACCAACCGTTGCATAAGCGACTTCCCGACCGGAAACACCGTAATTCACAACATTGACACTGCCATCGACAACGAAAAACACATCCCTGCTTGTACTGGATCGTTCGAGGATCTGCTCGTTGGAGGAATAGGTTTTCCAGGAGCAAAGCGCCACAATCTTCTGCCTTTCATCAGCAGAGAGATCTTGTAGAAGTTCTATATTATCAAGTGTTTGCATGGCGATTTAAATCTACTCACTGAAACATGTATTGAGGGGCCCATGGCCAGCATGGACAGAATGTAAGGTCTAGCCCGTCTTTCGGCAATAGGTGTTTGTAATAAATACACTTAAATAATAGAGTTTCCAATATAGAGAAAAATGAAAAACGCTCATTTTATTAATAGATATTGTATGAAATACTTGAGGCAATAGGAACGCCCGGGAGATCACTATTGGAAAAAGCGCTCTGGATTAAAAATCCACTAGCCGTTCTTGCTAACAATGCTGGTGGTGGTCTTGTCATGCGAGAGGGTAAAATCACAGAACTTGTCCCTGCTGGCGCAATTCCTGAAACCGTTACCCCGGATGAATATGACATCTTTGATGCATCCGATCATGTTCTTTTACCCGGCCTGATCAACACACATCATCACTTTTACCAGACCCTGACCCGCGCATTTCCTGCGTCCCTAAACAAGCCACTGTTTCCATGGCTGAAATCACTTTACCCGGTATGGGCTCATCTTGATGAAGAGATGATCGCGCTTTCCAGTAAACTGGCGCTGGCCGAGCTCCTCCTTTCCGGATGTACAACCGCCTCTGATCATCATTATCTGTTTCCGGACGCCCTTGAAAATGCGATTGATATTCAGATCGAGGCCGCGAGTGACCTGCAAATCCGTACTCATCTGACTCGCGGTTCCATGAGCCTTGGCGAAAAGGATGGCGGCCTCCCTCCCCAGTCAACTGTGCAGGAGGAGAAGGATATTCTGGAAGACAGCACGCGTCTGATCCGGAAATTCCATGATCCCGGCCACGGATCCATGAGCCGTATTGCCCTGGCCCCCTGTTCGCCCTTTTCTGTAAGCACCGATCTGATGAAAGCGTCGGCCGATCTTGCAGTATCATGTGATGTCAGATTGCATACTCATCTTGCGGAAACCCATGATGAAACCGATTTTTGCATCAAGATGTTCGGATTGCGTCCTCTTGACTATCTGGAAAAAGTCGGCTGGCTCAACGACCGAAGCTGGCTTGCGCACGGTATTCATTTTAATGACGAAGAAATTGGCCGGCTTGGCAAAGCCGGTGTTGGCATCTGTCACTGCCCTTCTTCCAATATGGTTCTATCGTCGGGTATCTGTCGTACCCTGGATCTTGAAAAAGCCGGAAGCCCTGTGGGGCTGGGGGTTGACGGGTCAGCGTCCAATGACGG
Source organism: Sneathiellales bacterium (assembly GCA_022360775.1). Taxonomy (GTDB): domain Bacteria; phylum Pseudomonadota; class Alphaproteobacteria; order Sneathiellales; family Sneathiellaceae; genus Sneathiella. Next base: position 6,835 of record JAKSCD010000409.1, read on the forward strand.
CTCCAACCTGATACAGGAAGTCCGGCAAGCCCTGCTGATTGGCCGTCTTTTATATGATGCAGATGAAATGACCCATCATGCAGCCTTCAGATTTGCAACCGAAGGCTCGGCCCGGTGTCTGGGCCGCGAGGATATTGGCAGGCTTGCGGTCGGATGCGAAGCGGATCTCGCCATGTTCAAGCTGGATGAGATGCGTTTTTCAGGCGCCGGTGATCCCATGGCCGCCCTTCTGCTTTGCGGCGCCCATCAGGCTGATCATGTGATGGTTAAAGGGGAATGGCGTGTGAAAAACGGTGATATTGTGGGTTTTGATCCTGATGAATTGATACATGCGCATAAAGCCGCTGCCGCTCGGCTGGCGAATAATGCCGCTTTATAACACGGGCCGCTGTTGAAATGCCTGAACGCAATGATCCATAAAGCGGCGTACCAGAAGTCCAGGGGTTTGCCCCGCCCGGGTTGCGAGAACGATATGGATCGGATCAACCTTGTCGTTGATTTCGACAGCAACCACTTCATGACCGTCATAGGTCCGGTTATCCGTCCGGCGCATGGCCAGAACAGAGAAACCAAGCCCGTTCCCGACGGCGCTGCGCACGGATTCAAAAGATGTGGATCTTAAGGAAACACGGGGTGTCAGTTGCAGATTGGAGAAGATGCTGAAGAAATATTCCCGGCTATTGGCTGCATCAAACAGGATATAGGGATCCTCAGCCAATTCATGCAGGCTGACCGAATTGCGATGGGCAAGCGCATGATCTGCCGCAAGCAGAATATAAGGGCGTGAACGATCAATCACTTCCCAGTCCAGCTCTTCCGGGTTCAGATTGAGATCATAAAGAATAGCCGTATCCAGTTCCCCCTGAACAAGGCCCTCGATAATATCCCCCTGCAGGGTTTCCGAGACATCAATCGTTACCTCGGGGTAGGACTTTCTATAGTCACGGATCAGGCGTGCCACATGAAAAGGGGCGATGGACTGAAAACAGCCAAACCTTACCGTCCCTCTTTCATCATGAGCGATATCCTGCATGACCCGGTCAACAGCATTTGCATTCTCCAGGAGCTGACGGGCCTGTGTTAGAAATTCCCGCCCCTGATGCGTGAGGGAAAGTCCGCGTGCGTGATGGCGTTCGAACAGGACTAGTCCAGACAGCTCCTCCAGCTTGTCAATTGCCTGGGCGATTGCAGGCTGTGAGATATTCAGCGTTCTGGCGGCACGGGCAATCCCGCCCTGCGCTGCCACTTCAGCGAAATAGCTTAATTGTTTTAAGGTGAACCGAACCATATTTTACTTTCCTTATTAGATGATTATACGAGCTTTTATGAATGATAAAAAGCCATTATTCTGTTCATCATTAAATTTGAGCGGGAGAAAAGTGATGGAACTTTCAGAAATTGTTGATCTTGAGAATTTTGATATTTGCAGCCCTGAATTCCAGTCATCCTGCCGCACCATACTGGATCAGGAAGGTGCTCTTGTCTTGCCGGGTTTTATGGTCGCTGATGCAGTGAAAGCCGTACGCCAGCAGTCTGAAAAAGATCAGGATAAAGCCTATTACTGCACGCAAGAGCATAATGTCTATATCATCCCTTCCGACCCGGACTTTTCTGATTCTCATCCCAGAAACAGAAAAGTAGTCTCCTCCAAAGGGTGCATTACAGATGATATCGTACCTGCAGATTCCCCCCTGCGTGCCCTGTACGATTCAGAAGAGTTCAGAGGCTTTCTGTGTGCAGTTTTGGGAGAAGACGCTCTCTACCCTTATGCCGACCCGCTTTCTTCCATCAATGTGCATTATGCCAGCGAAGGGCAGGAACTGGGTTGGCATTTTGATAACTCCTCATTCGCGACAACCCTGATGATCCAGGAACCAGAAGCAGGCGGAGCGTTTGAATATGTCGAGAATGTTCGTGATGCGGATGCTGGTGAGATGAATTTTCAAGGCGTTGAGGATGTGCTGGACGGCCGGACACCGGTTGAGAAGCTGTCCATGAAGCCAGGCGCCCTTGTACTTTTCCGAGGCCGGAACGCGATCCACCGCGTTGCGCCGGTTGAAGGGGAACGGACAAGGATGCTTGTTGTTCTTGCCTATAACTCGGAGCCGGGCATCGAACTTTCCGAAACCTCCCGTATGGCTTTTTACGGTCGGCTGAGCTAATCAGCCCACTCTCGACAGAATTTCGGAAATGCTTAAATCCGCAAGCTCGAGAACGGTGTCATAGGGATCCCCTTCCAGCTTGAAGTAACGGGCGAAGGCGGGTTCTGTTTTCAGCCCGTTTCGTTTCAGGCGGCGAATTTCCCCTCTCGCCCCTTCCCCGCCGATCAGCAGCAATTTTCTCTCAGCTTCCATATGCAGATAGGCATTCTGTTGCTTTACCGGCTTATCTTCTGCGTAGATCTCTATATCAAAGGTCATCACCGAGAAACGGCAGACGAGATAGTCTCCCTGCCGCTGCCTTTTCTCCGTTATAAATCCTGTCTGATCCGAATAGGCATCGCTGAGCCGCCTTGCCAGTTCGTCCAGATCCGTTGCCTCGCAGATAATGTCGATATCACTGCCCTCGATATCAATATCGATCGGCAGCGTTCCAACAAATAGCGGATCATATTCCGACAGTTCAGAATAGAGGCCAATAGCAACAAGTAGCGTTTCAGCCTGCTCATAGCGCAGGGACATAAAGACTGATCCTCACAAAACTCGAAGAATGTTTTGCATATGATACAGAATTTCTTACAGTGTGTATCAGATTAACTAGAATGTCTGCGGATCGGTCTTTCGTGTACGAAGAAAAAACAGTTGATGATCTGATCAATGATTTGCTGGAGCGGATAAATCTCAAAGCCCGCTCGCTTTTGGTAACGGTTTGGGGCGATTCTGTTGCTCCGCATGGAGGAACGGTCTGGCTGGGCAGTCTGATCGAACTTGTTGAAAGCCTGGGCCTTAACGAACGTGTTGTCCGCACTTCGGTTTTCCGCCTGAAGCAGGAAAAGCTGCTGGACAGCCACCAGAAGGGCCGCCGCAGCTTTTACACCCTCACCCATTCAGGCCTCCTCCGGTTTGAAGAAGCGACAAAGCGAATTTACAATCCTGTAAAAAAGCCATGGGATGGCAACTGGACCCTGCTTTTCACGGAACGACGCGCCTTGAGTGAAGACCAGAGGCGACAAATCCAGATGGAGCTGATCTGGCTCGGCTTTGGAGATCTGGGATCCGGGATCTATGCCCATCCTGGTGGGGATCTGGAAGCGCTCGAAAAACTGATCCGGGATCTCGATCTCGAAGAGAATATCACTCTTATGCGGGCCGCAACCCTGCCCTCGCGTCTTTCTCCCAATCCGCAAATCCTGATCCAGAAAGGCTGGAACATCCCCCTCATCGAAGGGGGCTATAAGGAATTTATAGCCAATTTCCGCCCCGTTCTTATTGCCCTTAAAGAAGATCAGGCCTTAAGCGCGAAAAAGTGTTTTATCTTGAGAACACTTCTCGTGCATGATTACAGACGGGCGCTCTTGAAAGACCCGGTCCTGCCGGCGACACTTTTGCCAGAAAACTGGAGTGGAAATGTTGCACAAAACCTGTTCAGGGATATCTATAAATCCATTTCGTCAGGAGCCGAAAACTATCTAATGCAAATTCTTGAAACCACCACGGGTAAGCTTCCGCAAGCCTCTGAGGAATTCAGATCCAGATTTGGAGGATTGGAAAGCTGACCATCACCTACTGAGCTAAGAGGGGAAAAGAATGGGGAAGGCGTTAAAAACGGCGATAATTGGCTCCGGGCCCGCAGGCATGTACACCGCGGGAGCCCTGATTTCCAAATGCGCTGAGTGTGAAATTGACATTCTGGACAAGCTGGCAACCCCTTATGGTCTGGTTCGTGCCGGTGTTGCCCCGGACCATCAGACTACGAAAAATGTCTCCCGTGCCTATGACAAGATCATGGAAAATGAAAATGTGCGTTTTGTTGGCAATCTGGGGCTGGGATCAGACATTTCATTGCAAACACTTCAGGACCTTTACGATGTCGTGGTTCTGGCCATCGGCACACCGAAAGACCGAACCCTTGGCATTCCGGGCGAAGATCTGGACGGTGTTTTTGGCGCACAGACATTTGTCTACTGGTATAATGGACACCCGGAATTCAGAGACGCGGTTCCTCACCTGGATATCAAAAATGCCATTGTGATCGGAAATGGCAATGTCGCCCTTGATGTGGCGCGGGTCATGCTCCGTACGGAAGAGGAAATGGAACATTCGGATCTTGCGGATCATGCAGGCGATCATATCTTCAACAGTCCGGTCCAGAACATTCATATTGTTGGAAGGCGCGGTCCTGAACAGGCGCAGTTTTCATCAAAAGAGCTCGGGGAGCTGAAGGAAATGGAAAATGCCATTCCCTATTGCGACCCAGAGCATATTCCCGAGGATGTCTCCACAGAGGACAAGCGCCGTGACAAGGTGATCAATACCAATCTCGGTTTTCTCCGTGATTACTCAAGGAACAGAGTTGAAGAACAAGGACGCTTCCTGCATCTGGATTTTTCTCTCTCCCCTAAAGAAGTGATTGGCACAGATACTGTAGAAGCCGTACTGTTTGAAAAAAACATCATTAGGGATGGAAAAGCGATCGGAACCGGAGAAATTATCGAACTGCCCTGTGATCTTCTGGTCACCTGTATCGGCTATCAGATGGGTCCCTTGAGTGGCCTGCCCATTGAAAACGGCCTGATCCGCAATGAAGAAGGACGGGTTGATGATGGCCTTTATGTGGTCGGCTGGGCTAAACGCGGCCCTTCCGGGACAATTGGTACTAACCGCCTGGACAGCCAGAAGGTTGTGGATCTGATCACTGAGGATTATGACGGCAAAGTGGATCCCGAGAAGAAAGGGGCCGCTGGTCTGAATGACTATTGCCGTGAAAACAATATTCAGACGGTTTCTTTCGAGGACTGGCAGAAAATTGACACAGTTGAGCAGGAACAGGCTGCCGGGGCCTCCCCGCGCCGCAAAATAGTACGCAAAAGAGACATGCTGTCTCTTGTCCGCGAGGATGCTGCGAAATGATCCTCCTGCAGATCAGCGATCTTCATATTGCAACGCCGGATACCGAGTTTGAGCAAGGCTACCAAACGGCGGAGAAGCTTAAAGTCGCTGTAGAGGCGATCAAGAGATTTGCCCCCGAACCTGTTGCTATTTTCGCAACAGGAGATCTGGTCAATTCAGGTCAGATGGAAGAATACAAGATCCTGAAAAACCTGCTAGAGGACCTTCCCTGCCCCTGTTATCTCGGGGTTGGAAATCATGACAACCGGGAAACACTTATCGAGTGTTTTAAAGATACCGACTATCTGCCAAAGGAAGGTTTTATCCAGTATGCCGTCGAGTTTGACGGGCTACGAGGCCTGATGCTCGATACCAATATTCCAAAAGAGCCGGGTGGTATTCTTTGTGATGCGCGCCTTGAATGGCTGGACAAAATGCTGACAGATAAACCGGACATCCCGACAATTTTATTCATGCATCACCCGCCCTTTGAAACAGGAATGGGGATGATGGATTCCATGGGGCTCAAGGATAAGCACAAGTTTGAAAAGATTGTCCGAAAGCATGACCAGATCATAAGATTATGCTGTGGGCATCTGCACCGGCCAATCACGGGAACCTTTGGCGGCAAAACAGCACAGGTCTGCCCCTCCACTTCTCACCGGGTTCTCTTGTGCCTGCAAGAAAAGCACCGGCTGGGGACAACGGCTGAGCCCCCCGAAATCATGGTTCATAGATGGGTGAATAACAAGCTCGTAACCCATAGCATTTTCACCGAAGATTACCCCATCCTCTGGGAACTTCCTGAAGGCGAAAAGCTTTACTAGAATTCAGCTGGCATCCAGACCCATTTGCCAGAAACCGACCTCAAGCCGGGTTGCTTCACGAAAGGTACGGGACAGACTGCCAAACCGGGCTTCTGTAAAGCGGACTTTCGCCAGATCCTCAATCTGATTGATCGCGCCTTTCGCGACTTCCTGATATTCCTCACCGGCATACATGTTTATCCAGGGAAGATAAGGGTTATTTTCCTGTCTGGCTTCAGAGCTTTTGCCAAGGCGTGCACCGATTTCACCATATCCGATAACACAGGGGGCAAGGGCGACATAAAGATCAAGAATATCACCGGCATGCCCTTTTTCCAGGACATAACGGGTATAGGCCATATTTTGTGGATCTTCTTCTATGGACCGCATTTCCTCTTCCGAGATACCCCATTTGGCACAATATTGAACATGCAGTGCCATTTCCGTCTCGGTAAGGGCTGTCACCGTTGCCGCTGCGGCTTTCATCTGGTCCAGCGTGTCCGCCGGAAGTAAAGAAAGGGCAACCAGAAACGGGATTGCCATCCTTCTGCTTATCTTTGTCCTGTTTGTCTAATACGAACTGAATGAGGTTTTCTAG
>JAKSCD010000425.1 GCA_022360775.1 Sneathiellales bacterium
CAACAGAGAGGATCGCATCCACAGGCAGGAAGTATCGGGCTTCGTGGCCATTTGCCAGTGTCAACAATTCACCATCCTTGTCACGCAAGGTGATACGAGGACGCAAATCAGTGCCTTTAGGCTGTGCTTTCCAGTCCACAACGATCTTACGTGTGATACCGGTTGCCTCGTCAACCTGTTCAGCAATCGAAACACCGCTTACCAGATCTTTATAGCTGACAACACCCTCAAGTTCCGTGATCACCGGTGTGGTGAACGGATCCCACTGGGCCAGCTTATCACCCTTGGCAACAGTCTGACCTTCATCAACCAGAAGAGTTGTACCATAGGTCAGACGGTGACGGGCACGCTCACGATTGTTGGCATCCACCAGAATAAGTTCCGAGTTCCGGCCCATAACAACCAGAAGACCTTTACTGTTTTTAACAACATTCCGGTTTTCGATTTTAATGGTGCCTTCATGGGACGCTTCAACAGAAGACGTTTCCGCAACCTGCGCTGTACCACCGATATGGAATGTCCGCATGGTCAGCTGTGTACCTGGCTCACCGATGGACTGCGCGGCAATAACACCAACAGCTTCACCGATATTCACAGGTGTACCGCGAGCAAGATCACGGCCATAACATTTACCGCAGATACCGCCTTTTGTTTCACAGGTCAGAACCGAACGGATCAGAACCTGCTCCACACCGCAGTTTTCTGCAGCCAGTGATGTCGCTTCATCAAACATTTCGCCAGCGGCGACAAGAACCTCGCCTGTTTGTGGATTGATCACATCTTTGGATGCTGTCCGGCCAAGCAGTCGCTCGCTCAGGGTCGCGATGATATCACTCCCTTCAACAACCTCGCGAACGGTCACACCTTTTTCCGTGCCGCAATCCTCTTCAACAACAACACAATCCTGTGCAACATCAACAAGACGTCGTGTCAGGTAACCGGAGTTCGCTGTTTTCAGCGCTGTATCGGCAAGACCCTTACGCGCACCATGCGTGGAGTTAAAATATTCAAGAACGCTCAGGCCTTCTTTAAAGTTGGAGATAATCGGTGTTTCAATAATCTCACCGGAAGGTTTGGCCATCAGACCGCGCATACCAGCCAGCTGTTTCATCTGCGCAGCAGAGCCACGAGCACCGGAATGGGCCATCATGTAAATGGAGTTAATGCCTTCCTGACGACCGTCATCTCCGATTTTAACATCTTCAATCACTTTCATCATTTCATCAGCAACGCGATCCGTACACTGGGACCAGGCATCAATGACCTTGTTGTATTTTTCACCCTGAGTGATCAGGCCGTCAAAATACTGGCGCTCATATTCCTCGGCAAGCTTGGTGGTTTCATCAACAAGCTCATCCTTGGAGACCGGGATCTGCATATCGTCCTTACCGAAGGAGATACCGGCACGGCACGCATGAGAGAAGCCAAGCCCCATCAGACGGTCAGCAAAGATAACAGTCTCTTTCTGACCACAGTGACGGTAAACCTCGTCGATAACACCTGTGATTTCTTTCTTCGTCAGAAGGCGGTTAATCAAGCCAAAGTTCACTTTGGAATTTCTTGGCAGAATTTCCTCGATCAACATACGACCAGGTGTTGTCGTAACAACGCGCATTTCTTCTGTGCCATCTTCAGTGATATGGCGAATGCGAGTTTGAACCTTGGTGTGAAGTGTCAGAACATTGTTGTCGATCGCGTGGAGCGCTTCAGCAACATCAGAAATGACCATGCCTTCACCAGGCTCATTGTCTTTATCCAATGTCAGGTAATAGATACCCAGAACAATATCCTGAGATGGAACGATAATCGGCTTACCGTTCGCAGGGCTGAGGATGTTGTTTGTAGACATCATCAAGACACGGGCTTCAAGCTGTGCTTCCAAGGACAATGGAACGTGAACCGCCATTTGGTCGCCATCGA
>JAKSCD010000416.1 GCA_022360775.1 Sneathiellales bacterium
ACATATTTATGAACTTAAACCGCAAGTTTATCGGATTAGAGCGTCTAATTTCGTTCAGAGATCGAGTAGAAACGTTGCTTCTTCCTAAATTTATCGAAGATTAAGGTTACGGAGTTCTGATCACTAACTCGCATGTTCATCTCAGTCATTTGCCAGATATGCAGTTTGGTTGAATACGTTCATTAAATGCACTTCGTACTTCTTTTAATTTCAGGCATTCTTGTTGTTGTTTTTGGACTGATCGGGATTTTCCGGGTTTTACAAACAAGAATTATGAAAATCAGAAGATAACCCGTTGATGTAAAATATGAAAAGATGGCCTTAGGGGTTTTTAATGCCGTCACAGTTTATGGCCTTAATCGCTACCTTGACAGAGTAAGTCCAGAAGCAGGCATGTTTCTAAAAAGCTTCTGAAATCTTTTCCAGGACTTTGGCGAAAACGGCCATTTCCTCTTCGCTGATCGCCTCGTCCAGCGTTTCATTAATTCTGTCGAATGCCTGGCGACCTTGTGTTCGGGCGTTGCGGCCTTCTTCGGTGAGGGAGAGGAGGGAGATCCGGCCGTCTTCCTGACTGCGTTCCCTGGAGATATAGCCGAGTTTTAAAAGGCGGGCGACCATGGCTGTCATGGCTGAATCGTTTTGTTTCAGGGCTTCGGCAACCGCGCCTTGTGAGATCGGTCCGCGGCTCGCAATGATGGTCAAAATGGCCGATTGCGCCGTTGTCAGGCTGGCAGCCTTGCTTAAATCCTCATCTGCTTTCTTTTTTATCTGATGCGCTGCGATTTGCAGATGAAAATAAATCTTATGTGCCGCTGCCGATGACATGTGGACCTCCCTAATGGCATGCACCAGTCATATCAGAAAAGCTTCACTAGTGAAATTGTTTCTTGATCTTTGCCGCTTATCAAATTATTACACTAGTGAACTAATCATAAAAATCAAGGAGGATGCGATGCAGATTATTGATGTTTGGGCTCAGTCCACAACCGAACGAATGGCGCAATCCAGTTGGCTTGCAACCCTTAATCGCTGGACGGCTAAAGGGGAGCAACGACCTGGAACGACGCCAGAGGAAACCATTGAAGCAATGGATGAAGCTGGCGTCGATTTGACCCTTCTAAGTGCATGGTATGGACCGGCTGGTCCGCTTATCACCAATGAAGAAGTTGCGGCCCAGATCGATACGGCACCGATGCGTTTTAGGGGACTTGCCTCCGCTGATATCTCCCGTCCCATGGAAGCTGTGAGAGAAATCAGGAAATGGGTTGATGGCAAGCGCTTCGTCGGTGTGCGTGTTGTTCCCTGGCTTTGGGACCTTCCGCCGAATGATCGGCGCTATTATCCGATTTATGCCGCCTGTGTTGAGCTGGACGTGCCTTTTTGCACCCAGATCGGCCATACGGGACCGCTTTTACGTTCTGAAACCGGGCGCCCCATACCCTATCTTGAGGATGTTCTGCTGGACTTCCCGGAACTGAAAGTCGTTGGCGGGCATGTGGGTTTTCCCTGGGTCAATGAACTGGTTTCGCTCACTGTGAAATTTCCCAATTTTTATATTGATACCTCTGCTTATGCGCTTCATCGGTTACCACCGGACTTCATTGCCTACATGAAGGGGATCGGTAAAAAGCGCGTTATGTTTGGCACGAACTGGCCCATGATTGAGCCGGCCAAATGTCTCGAGGGGCTTGAAGGTCTTGATCTCACAGAGGAACATAAGGAAGATTTCCTCTCCGGCATTGCCAAGAAAGTTTTCAAGCTTTAAAGGCTGGTGGCTTGGGCAGCATAAAAATAATTAAATTTCTTTGGAATAAATCTCCCTTCCCGCCCGTTAGTCCGGAATAAGAAAATAAAATTCTTTATTTTGCCCAGAGGAGGGAAGGGAATGAACCGTCAGACAAAGAAGGGCGACGTGCGCCCGGATATTTTCGAATTTTACGAGCAGGATCCGGTGGAAGCAGATAAAGCATTTCTTGGCCGTGTCGCTCACAAGAACCGCCGCGGATTTCTGAAAGGAGCCGGTCTTGCAACTGTGGGTGCTCTGCTTGGAACCGCCATGCCTTTTCACAGGAATTTTCCTTCAGGCCTGATCCCGGTGGCATTGGCGGATGAAAATGGTGTTCTTGCAGGTAAAGATGGCCTTACCCTGCTTAATGACCGGCCCCTGAATGCAGAGACCCCTCCGCATTTGCTGGATGATGCCATTACACCGACAGCACGGCACTTCATTCGTAATAATGGTATTCCGCCGGAAGATGTTGATCCAGCGAGCTGGGAACTGACAATTGACGGGCTTGTGGATAATCCGATGAAGCTCACCATTGCAGATTTGAAATCAAAGTTTGACGTTGTGACGATGGCGCTCACAATCGAATGCGGCGGAAATGGCCGTGCTTTCTTTAACCCGCCAGCAAAAGGGAACCAGTGGACTTATGGCGCAGTCGCTTGCTCCAACTGGACGGGTGTGCGTCTTAAGGATGTGCTGAAAGCGGCCGGTGTTAAGAAAGAAGCGATCTATACAGCCCATGTCGGTGCGGATGAACATCTTTCCGGCAAAGAGGGTAAGCTGCCGATTTCTCGCGGTATGCCTGTCGAAAAGGCGATGACAGATGATATTCTGATTGCATTTGAGCAAAATGGAAAACCATTGCATCCCATGAACGGTGCGCCCTTGCGGCTTGTTGTACCAGGATGGCCGGGCTCCTGTTCGCAGAAATGGCTGACCCGCATTTATCTGCGCGATATTGTTCATGATGGTCCCAAGATGACCGGTAAAGCCTATCGGGTGCCGAACCGTCCGGTAGAGCCGGGAGAGAAAGTTGAAAAGAAGGATTTCGAGATTATCGAAAGAATGCCGGTTAAATCCCTGATTACAGCGCCAGCAACAGGGGCCACAACGGATAAGGGCAAGATTGAAGTGCGCGGTCATGCATGGTCCGGTGACCGTATGGTGAGTTCCGTTGAGGTTTCAATCGATTTCGGTGTGACCTGGCAAAAAGCAACGCTCGACAAGCCGGTTAATTCCGGTGCCTGGCAGAACTGGCGGGCAAATGTGGAATTGCCTGAAAAAGGGTATTTCGAGATCTGGGCAAAAGCCGTGGATGATGCAGGTGAGGCACAGCCTCATGCCATTAACTGGAACCCTAAAGGCTATCTGAATAACAGCATGCATCGGGTTGCCGTTCGTTATTCGTAAATAAGGCCTGCACCGGGTGAGACGAACATAAAGTCTCACCCCTTATCTGGAGTATTAAACGTTGAATTTGAAGTCTGTTGCGATGGCTGCAGTCATGGCGCTTGCTGCGCTTCCCGTGATTGCAGCTGAAGAGGGTGAAGAGCCTGAATACGGGGTTCTTGTGGATAAGCCGGGAGCGGAGGAAACCTATATCTATTGCGCGGCCTGCCATTCAGAGCGGATCGTGGCCCAGCAGGGGCTCACGCGCGAGGACTGGATCGAACTTCTGGAATGGATGGTTGATGAGCAGGAAATGGAAGAAATAGAGGAGCCTGATTATACGATCGTCCTCGATTATTTGTCCAAGCACTATAATACAGACAGGCCAAATTTCCCTAAGTAACTGGCCTCATCAGACGCAGGGGCGGGCATTTTCAAAGCTCTCTTGCATGGCAACCCTCAGATCCTTGAGATCAGGATTGTCGCTCGTCCCTGTATTTTCCATGGCATAATCCGCAATGGAGTGAAAGCGTTTCTCATCCATTCCTGTCGCCAGCAGGGCAAAATCAAATTCCTCATTTTGCCAGATTCGCTTCTGAATATGTGTAGCTACCGGCGATATATTTTTCGGTTCTGATCCTGTCCGTCCGGTTGCCACCAGGGTTACGCGACATCCTCTCTGTCCTCTGTAATGCATGGCAATGATCGCGGGTTCCTGATCATTAAGCATCAGTACATCAGCAAGAACAAGAGCCGAGGGTGTAAGATCCGGAATACCAAACGGATTGCTCCCCAGTCCTGATACAGTGAGTTTCGGGTTTTTCTCCTGCAAAATATAGGTCTTTTCCGAGAAGGACGCATGCAGGGAGACAGGGGTTTGCACCTTTTGTTCCGTTGATTGATAAAAGAGCAGGCCTGAAATACCAAGCCCAACTGCAATCAGGAGGGACGCGGCTATCTGAAACACAGGTCTTTTCAACGAAGGAAGCGGTTTTTCCGGACCAGAGATGTTTTCGGGGCGCAGGTTTTGCAGGCTGGCTTTCAGGGCGAGCAGGCGGTCGCGTTCCTGCCTCAGATCTTCCCGATTGCGAAGAAGTGTCTCAACAGCGCAAGCGTCCTCAGCGGCGAGTTCCCCGTCTATATAGGCGTTCAGCCTTTCCCATTCATAATCACTTATTGCCATACTCTTTTAACTACGCTTTCGTTTCAGGGGCGCGACATTTGTCTGCTCAATTCTTTCCAGCATGGATCGTCTGGCCCTGCTAAGGCGGCTCATGACGGTTCCTTCTGCAATCTCAAGTACTTTCGCGGCTTCGGAATATTTTAACCCCAGGATATCTACCAGATACAGGATTTCCCGTTCATTGTCCGTGATTTCAATCAACGCCTGACGAACAAGGATATTGTTGAGAACAGTGTCCTGCTGAGGTCTTTCCTCCTCAGATAAACGGGCAACATCCGCAGAATATTCCAGTCTAGTTTTTTCTTTTCTTAAAATATCAATATGAAGATTGCGTATAATACGAAACAGCCAGGGGCGAAGCGCTTCCGGCTCCTCCGGAACTTGCGCTGCACTCAGGGCTTTTCGAACCGCTTCCTGTATCAGATCTTCTGCACTGTCCGGCTCTTTCGTGAGAGCCGTGGCGTAGGCTTTCATTTCAGGCAGCAGCGCCGGTATTTTCTTACGCAATGACATGCGGCCATAAAAGCAAATTGCCCCCGTTTTGGATAGCAAAAAGGGAGAAGGAGACAAGCTCGATGATCAAATTATTTCTGGAAAGCAAATTCTGACAGCAAGGATCCCTCTCCCTGGCAAGGATGGAACAGGAATTCCTGCTTGGTGAAACAACTTTATGGTCCGTGTGCGGTCAGGCGATTCTGACGAATCAAATAGAAGCTTTTGGTTAAAATGGTTGTTTTTTATGAGAACAAAAATAAAACAAAAAGAAAAATATTATATAAATTAATGGGTTATATTTTTCTTGCTAATGAGAACAAAACATGTACATTGCGCTTATTGCATCCGAAGCGGACCTATGAAATAAGTGAGGGATAAATGGTACAAACAGCATTGAAACTCGTCGAAGCAGGTGGCATGGATAAGAAAAAAGCGCTGGAAGCAGCAATGAGTCAGATCGACCGGGCCTTTGGTAAAGGTTCCGTCATGAAACTGGGTCAGCAGGAAGCATTGGACATTGAAGCTGTGTCAACCGGCTCTCTGGGTCTGGATATTGGCCTTGGAATTGGCGGTCTTCCCAAAGGTCGTATTATTGAAGTCTACGGACCTGAAAGTTCCGGTAAGACAACATTGGCGCTTCATGTGGTTGCGGAAGCCCAAAAAGCGGGTGGAACCTGTGCCTTTGTAGATGCAGAACATGCGCTTGATCCGATTTATGCAAGAAAACTCGGTGTTGATATCGATGAATTGCTGATTTCCCAGCCGGATACAGGGGAGCAATCCCTTGAAATCGCTGATACCCTGGTTCGTTCAGGTGCTGTTGATGTTCTGGTGGTCGATAGTGTTGCTGCCCTGGTCCCGCAGGCGGAACTGGAAGGCGAGATGGGCGATACCCATGTGGGTCTTCAGGCACGTCTTATGAGCCAGGCGCTCAGAAAACTGACAGGATCTATTTCCCGCTCCAACTGCATGGTGATTTTCATCAACCAGATCCGGATGAAAATCGGTGTCATGTTTGGAAGCCCGGAGACAACAACAGGCGGTAACGCTCTTAAATTCTATGCATCCGTTCGCCTTGATATTCGCCGGATCGGCCAGATCAAGAATAAAGATGAGGTGGTGGGTAACCAGACCCGTGTGAAAGTGGTCAAGAACAAGGTTGCGCCTCCCTTCAAGGTGATCGAATTTGATATTATGTATGGCGAAGGGATTTCCAAAACCGGTGAAATCCTGGATCTCGGCGTGAAGGCTGATGTGGTTGAGAAATCAGGCTCCTGGTATTCCTATGACAGTCAGCGAATTGGTCAGGGCAGGGAACAGGCGAAAAACTTTCTGAAAGAAAATCCTGAATTGACGGACGAGATCGAAAAGAAAATTCTGGAACATGCCGGTGTTCTTGCAAAAGAACTGGAAGGGTCGCCAGAAGAAGATGAAGAATAGACCGTCTGGAATATTATGATACTTTGATGCAGAGAACCGGTGCTAGCACCGGTTTTTTTGTGCCTTATGTATTCTTGTGTTACGCTGAAAAGAAAAAAGGAAAAAGAATGAGCAGTGATCAAGACGCAGCAAAGTTAGTTGGCACCTGGCATTTAAAAGAGTGGCATTCCCGAAAAAATGGCGAATTTTACGCCTATCCCATGGGTGAAGATGGCAAGGGACAACTGACTTATTCATCAACCGGGCGCATGGCGGGATTTCTGATGCGCGCAGATTTCGGAAATGAACCTGCAAGAAGCCATACCAATGCCAAAAAGAGCCTGGCTTATTCTGGGAACTGGCATATAGACGGGGAAAATGTGTGCCATGACGTGGATATTGCGACAATACCGGAATGGATCGGCACCACATTGATACGCAAGATGGTCTGGCAGGGGGAGGATCTTCTCCTGAAGACAGATCCTCAGACAGGCCCGGACGGAAATGAGTATCAAAACCAGCTTTTATGGGAAAAGCTGACTGAAGGGAAAATCCATGATTGATCATGTATCCGTTCCCGTAAGAGATCTGAAAAAAGGAACTGACTTTTATAAGGAAATTCTGGCACCCTTGGGATTGAGCTTACTGGTGGATCGACCCAATACAACAGGTTTTGGCAAGAAATATCCTGAATTCTGGCTCAATGCCCGTCCAAATATGAAAGATCAGCCGGTGGATACTGGCTGCCATATCTGTTTACGTGTAAGAGAAAAGAAATCTGTAGAGGAATTTCATACGGCAGCCCTTGAAAATGGCGGAACATGCGATGGCAAACCCGGCCCAAGGCAGGCAGCCATGACGACTTACTATGGTGCCTTTATCAAGGACCCGTTCGGCAACAAAATTGAGGCTGTTTGCTTTCCCAAATCCTCAAATTGACCATTAGAAATACTGAGATTTTAGTAATGACGCGAAACCTTCAGAGAGGGCTTCGCGTCCTGTTTTTCTTGATCAGTCAGTTTATATATTGTGTTTTTTCCGTTTCCAGCCCATCAAACCCATTCCGGCTAATGCTGCTGCAAATAAAGGAAAAGCAGCTGGCAACGGCACGGCACTGATTGCAACTGTTTCAAAGTTGAAATCATTGAGATAATGACCTTCATGCCCACTTGATGGATCACTGAAAACCAGCGATGTAATTTGAGCTATACCCGTGAAATCGACGGTTTTATGATAAATTCCCAGGAAATCTGTCCCGACAATATCGGTGCCATTAAAAGCAGTGACATCAGTTGCAGAAATCAGGCTTCCAACAAAACCGTCGAAACTCAGGTTCGTTATGGGAGTGTGAAAGTCGATGACCATCTCGTTTCCGGGCCTGTTTGCACCTGCAGGATTTGTGAAAACAGCTGCTATTGAACTTGCACCATTTGTTGCACCGTTGTTGTTCGGTGGAGTAATATGGAGAATTGGCAGAGTTGTTGTAATTGTTGCATTGGATAAGGTCAGAGGACCAGACCCGTAAAAACCAAGTCCAAGATCTCCATAAAAATCCAGTGTGTCTGCTGATGCGGAAGTTGAGAAAATGGATCCTGCCATTATACCTGCAGCAGCTATAATGTGTTTTACTTTAAAACGCATATTATACCCCTATTGATGAGTTTTAGATTACTCCTCAGATCTTTGCTTAACCGCGGGGATGCCGTAATCATTCATTTTGGTGATAGGGGGAAAAATCTGGAAAATAGGGGCGGGAGGCTATTTTTTCTGAATAACCTCCCACCTAGACAGGTGGCATTTTAGGGTGTTCCCCCCTTTCGGAAGAAGTGCGTCGGGGTAGTGCAAAATGCTGACACTCTCCTTCCTGTTCGCCTGAGGAGAATGATTTACCCAAACGAACTGCGAGTGTTGTAAGGCGGAGAATTGTAGGGTGCATACTAAAATTTGGGGATAGGGCTAAAATAAAAAGGCCGGTGCCCCCAATGCACCGGCCTATCATCAGTATGAAATCTCTCATTTTTACAGCCACGAACGAAGAGAGCCGTAAAAACATCAGGTTTTCCATACCGGAAGTCCGTATCAGTACCCGGGTACCCCAAATCCCTGGTGATACGAGGATTGTAAAAATAAACCTATTCTCACAATCAGATGTGGTTTTTAACACAAAAATTGTTGGAATGTAAACAAATCGCTACGATTATAGAAATAAAGTGAAACTTTAATTTGGTGTTTTTGTAGTTTTAGATCTTCATAATTTTTCGTTTGAATGTAAAAAAAGCCAGCAGATCCTGCTGGCTTTCATAGAACTATTAGAAGACAGATTTACAGCTGACGTTTTCTTCGGCTGATAAAACCAAGACCCAGAA
>JAKSCD010000286.1 GCA_022360775.1 Sneathiellales bacterium
GATTGATACTGAATTCCAAATAGTGGACCTTTCCCTCGAATACCAACAATATTCAGGCTGCCCTTGGGGAAATGATCCAGAAGACGACTGGCTACGGTATGACGTTCACTTCCTTTTGCGGCATTCCCCATGCCATAGAAGAGGCGATGAGCCGGACGATCATTTTCGAACGCGCGAAAGCTATCTACGGATTTATCGACTACATTCGGAAAGAAACTGACAACATTGTTCTTTCGGGCAAATTGCTTCAGTTTCTCGCCTGCAGTTGTAATGAAAATGGCATCCGCCACATCCACCCGCTTCATGATTTTGTCAACATTGTCCTGATGCCAGATAGCGTCCACGTTGCGAACAGCAATTTTTACGTTAGGCAGGGATCGTTTAATTTGCTTGAGTGTTATCGATTTGATCATGTCGGAATGGCCAACGACAATAAGATCCGGACCAAAATTTTTGGCTGTTTCAAGAAGACGTGTATTCGCAGGAAGAATACCAAATTTGCGGCTTTCGAACCAGCTGGAAGAACGGGCAATATCCCGGTCACTATATTGGTAAACCTGATGCCCGTTACGAATAAATCCGTTGGCGAGTTTTCGATTGGAATCGTAAAAACGAGATCCGTCAAATTTCTCGTTGAAGTTTCCCACATAAAGAACGCGCATAAGCAGGCTGTCTCACTATGAATTCCTAGATGAGCAATTGAGTAGTGGAGATGTTCAGGGCGTGCAAGAAATTTCTATAACCGCCAGCGCAGGAAATATTTCTCGGCGCGTCCAATCAGCCAACTGACGATAAGGCCCAGTACGGAAAGAATGGCAACGCCGGCAAGAAGCTGATCCATTGCCATCAGGTTCCCTGCTAGCAGGATATAGGCGCCAATACCATATTCCGCGCCGATCATTTCTGCTGCAACCAGCAGGATGATCCCGATTGATGCGGAAATTCTGAATCCGGACAAAATAGCCGGTAGTGCGCCTGGCAGAATGATTTTACGGACGATGGACCACCAGCTGAGATTGAAGGATTGACCCATCCTGATCAAACCACGATCCACGTTATCCACGCCGCCATAAACAGCGATGACAGTTGGAAAGAAGGTCCCGAAAAGAATTGTCGCGATCTTGCTTTCTTCACCGATACCAAACCAGATAATAAAAAGAGGAAGAAGTGCGATCTTGGGAATAGGAAAGATCGCTGCAACTAACGGAACGATGCCGCCGCGCGCCAGGGTGAACAAACCTGCGGCAAGGCCAAAGGAAATCCCAAGTAGTGATCCACAGATCCAGCCGACAATCAGGCGCTGGAGTGAGGCGGAAAGATGCAGGAAAAGCTGTCCTGAGTTAAAAAGCTCAATCAGAGCCTGGGCAGCTTCGGAAGGGGCGGGGAGGATCAATGGACTGATCCAGCCAAGACGGGAACCTGTCTCCCAAAGGCTGAAAATCAGGGCGAAAAGTACTGGCGCAACAATTTTGGCAGGGCGGGGTGAAAACCCGCCGCCGCGATAAGGGACGGATGGGCTTGTCGTCTTGTTGATTTTGTCAGACATGGCCAAGCTCCTTGTCTGCTGCTTCAGCTTCTTCGCGCATCAGGGACCAGAGATATTGCTGCTGTTCCTGCAGAGCGGCAGGGTTGGCAAGACGCTCTTCGAGCGGGATATCAAGGGTTACGATTTCACGAATAGTGCCCGGTCGGCGCGACAAGACAATAACCTTATGGCCCAGCCGTACGGCCTCGTTCAGGTTATGGGTCACATAGCAGGCCGTGTATTTTTCCTTCATCCAGAGATCTATAAGATCCTCCATAAGGAGCTCCCGGGTCTGGCTATCCAGTGCCGAGAGGGGCTCATCCATAAGAAGGCAGGCAGGTTTGACGGCTAGCGCTCTCGCAATGGCAACCCGCTGCTTCATGCCCCCGGAAAGCTGCTTTGGAAGGGCGTTTTTAAAATCGATAAGCTTGGTGCGGATCAGGACGTCATCAATAATAGATGTCGCAGCTGTTCCGCGGATCCCGTGATCTTCAAGGACCAGGGAGATGTTGCCCTCAACTGTACGCCAGGGAAGGAGAGCAAAATCCTGAAATATATAAGTTAAAGGATTGAGGCTATCGGCCGGAGGCTCTCCAATCTGCAGAACATCACCAGAGGTAGGTCTTTCAAGCCCCCCCATAAATCTGAGTAACGTTGATTTTCCGCATCCGCTGGGTCCGATCAGGCAGACAATCTGGCCGGAAGGAAGGGAAAAATTAATGTCTTTCAAGACCTCTGTTTCATCATAGGCATGAGAGAGATCTTTGAGCTGCAAATCCATAAAATACCTGGCCGCAAAGAAAAAGGGCGGCTTGAAGCCACCCTTCTAATTACTTGATTACATTGACAAAGCTGGCATCGACCATTTTATCAACAGTCAGGCTTGCTGGTGCCAGTTTATTACTTTGGAACCATTCAAGCTGCCTTTTGACATCAGCTACATTCAGTGCTGCGCCTTCATTGAGATAGACAGCGCCTGCCTTGATGGACGGAGCGGCTTTCTCACGAGGGCGGCTGACATAGACATATTTATGGATCAGATCGACCATCGCTTCTGTTGCAGCCGGATCCTTGTCTTGATTTTGCATGACGGCCAGATAGTCCGCAATACCACGGGAATAGGCTTTCAGGAAGCGTTTCACGACATCCTTGTTGTCCGTTGTATTTTTTGTGGAGGTGAAAATAGTCGTGACCTGATAGTCGCTCATATCCTGGATTTTGCCGATGATTTTAGCTGCACCACCTTTTGCAAGCCCAGCGGCAATATGCGGAACAATGGCCATGCCATCAACCTGACCGGACTTCAATGCGCCGATCATGGATCCGACCTTCTGGAGCGGCTTGAGCTTCATGTCAGAAGCTTTAAAGCCATTATTTTCGGCAATAATTCCAGCCATGTAATGGAAGGAAGAGCCCTGCTGCGTCATGGCCCAGCTTTTCCCTTTCAGATCAGCAGGTGTCCTGATGCCTGCTTCATAGGCTTTGTTGGAAACCAGAATGGTATTGCCAGGCGCTCCTTTTTTCTCTGCCATCATGCCGCCAATCACTTTCAGCGCCCCTTTGTCAGCGAGGCTGAAGAAGCCACCGGTCAATGCCGTAACACCAAAATCAATATCACCGGAAGCAATTGCAACGGCAATAGGCTGTGCCGCCTGGAAGAACTTCAGTTCAACATCCAGCCCTTCCTCTTTGAAATATCCTTTTTCATACGCGATGAAGGACGGTGAGTGTGAGGTGAAGCGAAGCGCACCGATAGTGACTTTATCAGCAGCAGAAGACAGGCCTGCAAAGCTGGTCAGGGCAATAATACCGGACAGGGCGCCCAGTAGCGTGCGTCTGGTAACAGATGACGAGATTAGAGATTTCATGACATTTTCCTCCCTCTTTTCAGGAACGTTATTGGGCCGGAGACTACGCGATTGGTTGAAGTCAATCAATCCTCAGTTTTTTGGGTGGCCCTTCCGGAAAATGAATGGGGCAGGCCAGATGGTCCTTCATGAAGTCGATAAAAACCCGAACCTTGGTGGAAAGATGCTGCCGGTGGGGATAGAGCGCATAGACACCGATGGATCTGGCTTCATAATCCGACAGGATGCGGACGAGCTTTCCGCTTGCCAGTTCAGGACGACAGGTAAAGGAGGGGACGCTGCAAATCCCGATACCTTGCATGGCGAAGGCCTTTTGTAGCTCTGCATTATTACAATAAACACGGGGGGTCAGGTTAACGGAGTATTTTTTCCCCGACGGCTCCTGAAAGTCCCACACATTGGGGTTTTTCCGATAGGAATAGGCAATAGCATGATGATGCACAAGATCTTTGGGAGTTTGCGGTGTTCCATATCTCTCAAGATAGTCGGCCGAGGCGATGATAACTGCTTCATCCATCATCAACAGTCGGCTCACGAGATTGGAATCAGGAAGAGTGCCTCCGCGAATTACAAGATCAAAACCTTCCTCTACAACATCGACAAAGCGATCGCTGAGATCGATATCAAGGCGAATATCGGGATATCTGGCCATAAATTCAGGGAGAATATGCACCAGACTTGCCTGGTTCAGGCTGATCGGCGCACTGACTTTCAAGAACCCTTGCGGATTTTCCTGTTGCTGCTGAATGCTCCTTTCCGCCTCTTCTGCATCCTCAAGGATCTGCCGGCATCGGATATAATATTCCTGCCCCATATCCGTGAGGCTGATGGAGCGGGTTGTCCGGTTCAGCAGGCGGACACCAAGGCGCTGTTCCAGCTTGGTGACTTCCTTGCTGATATAAGAGGTTGAGTTTCCGAGTTTTTTGGCAGCAGATGAAAATCCTTCATTTTCAACCACTTGTGCAAAAATGCTCATGCCATCCAGAATATCCTTATTGGACTTCATATGGAAACAGTCCTTTTCTTTTGAGAATATTTAAAGTCATCTGTAAACAAAATAAATAAGAGAGAAGCCAAATATCAAGTTTTATTGAATAAGGACCTTCTCATGACTACACTTCTTGCACTTTCCAGCAGCCCAAATCTGTCCACCTCTATCTCCAACCAGCTTGTTTCCTCGTATATTGAAGAAATGAAGAAAAAGAACCCGGATCTGCAGGTGATTGAGCGAGATCTTGGCCGGGACCCAGTTCCACATCTCGACGAAGCCGTCATTCAGACTTTCTATACTCCTGATGATCAGTTATCGGAGGAGCAAAAGAAACTTATTGAGTTATCAAATAGCCTGGTGGAAGAGCTTAAAAACGCGGATCATGTCGTTATGGGGTCGCCAATGCATAATTTCGGTATCACCAGTCACTTAAAAACCTATTTCGACCATATAGCACGGGTTGGCAAGACCTTCATCTATACCGATGAGGGGCCAAAAGGGCTTCTCGGCAACAAAAAAGTTGATGTTATTGTGACAAGAGGCGGTTTTTATAGCTCCGGACCTGCAAATGTTATGGATCAGCAGGAGCCTTATTTACGCACAATGTTCAAGTTCCTGGGTATCACGGATGTAAATTTTCTTTATGCGGAAGGGACAACTTTGGGGGATGAATCCAAAGACAAGGCAATTGAAACTGTGAAACGTGATATCTCCAAAGCGGCAGCCTGAACAGAGGCGCACTCCAATAAATCAGATCGTTTAGGAAAGCCCGGCTACAAAAGCCGGGTTTTCTTTATCTTATTCATGTTTCCAATTGCCATGAGCAATTCAAGTTCATAATACAGAGAAGAGTTATGAGGAAGTGGGAGAGCTACTGATATGACGCGCTGGGTTGTGATTTTTAAAGATACACCGGAAATGCTTGAAGTAAGATCGACAAAAAGTCTTCGCGATGCCCATGTCCAATATGCGAAAGACCATCCGGAACTGTTGATTGGCGGTGGGTTAAAGCCGGGGCCGGAGGAGGATTTCTGCGGCGCTTTATGGGTTGTCGAAGCGGAAAACAAAACAGAGGTCGAGACGCTGGTGACGAACGATCCTTTTTATGTTGCAGAATTCAGGACATTTGAAATCTTCACCTGGGGTAAACTTCTTGAAGATCAAACAGCGATTCTGTGATCGGTACATCTTCAGCGGGTTTCCAGTGCATTTGAAAGATTGCTATTCTTGAGATTTTCTATTACGCACTGCTGCGTGGAGGGATTAATCTTAAAGAATGAATGAGTTGTTGGCCGGAATAGGGGATGCATTTTCGCTTCTCATCGCGCTTGATCCCGATTTGCTGGAAATTTCCAGCCTGTCGCTGCAGGTCTCGCTCACGGCTGTATTAATCGCGGCTGTGATCGGTTTGCCTTTTGGGGCCTGGCTCTCAGTCTCTCGTTTTCGCTATCGCCGCAGCGCAATTGCCATCCTGAACGCTTTAATGGGATTACCGCCTGTTGTTGTGGGGCTTATTGTCTACCTTCTCTTCTCCCGCTCCAGCCCGTTCGGGGTATTTAATCTGCTTTTTACCCCCACAGCTATGATCATTGCGCAGACGATCCTTGTCACACCGATCATTGCTTCTCTTACCCATCAAACCCTTCGCGAGCTCTGGTTCCAGTATCATGACTTACTGATTTCCATGAATGCCAGCAAATGGCAGCGCATGAAGACCTTACTCTGGGAGGGGAGACGGGGCCTGCTGACCGCTAGCCTTACCGGTTTTGGAAGGGCGATTGGCGAAATCGGGGCGATCATGATTGTGGGCGGGAATATCGATCACCTGACACGGGTCCTGACCACCGCGATTGCGCTGGAGGTAGGAAAAGGAAACTTCCCTCTCGCCCTCGGGCTTGGCTTTATTCTGATAGCAATTGCAATCTTCATTAACATGGCCGTTCATATTCTGTCGAAGACCGAGCGGGAGGGGACCTGGTAATGGAACTCTTTCCGCTAACTCTTGACAAGGCCGTCGTCCGGGTGAAAGGAAGCCAGTTGCTCGGTCCTGTTTCATGCAGGATTTCCAGCGAGGGCCTCAGTGTCATCATGGGGCCTAACGGTTCAGGCAAGACAACCTTTCTACGCCTGCTTCATGGGTTGGAAAGATGCCGTGAAGGAGAAATTGAATGGGGTGATATGGGCCGCCGGGAAGCGATGCGCAGCCAATCCTATGTCTTTCAAAGTCCGATTATTCTCCGTCGCTCCGTGCGGGATAATATCGTTTACCCCTTGAGGCTTCGAAATGTGGCGCGCGCGAAAGCGGAGAGAGAGGCTGAGAAATGGATCAGGGAAGTCGGTCTTGAAGAAAGAATGCATCTGGATGCAAGAAACCTGTCAGGGGGAGAGAAACAGAAACTCAGCCTTGCCCGTGCTCTGATCACTGAACCTCGTCTTCTTATTCTGGATGAGCCGAGCGCTAATCTGGACGGGGCATCAACCCGCGACATAGAACGACTGATCCTTCTTGCAAAAGACAAAGGTTGCAAAATCATAATGGCGACCCATGATTTCGGGCAGGCCCGGCGCCTTGCCGATGACGTTCTCTTCTTTCATCACGGAACTATTCTGGAGCAGGGAAATGCCCAGGCGTTTTTTGAGCAGCCACGGACCCTTGAAGGACGTGCGTTCTTACGAGGGGATATCCTGATATGAAGCGTATATTTGCAGCAAGCCTTATTATTTTGAACGGCCTGTGTTCGGCCGCGTTTGCCAGTGATATGAAACTCGCTGTTACCACGTCATTTCATAATTCAGGTCTTTCAGCGATCTTGTTGCCGGAAGTTAAAAAGGACCTGGATCTTACGGTTCATGTGCTGGTCGTCGGTACAGGGCAGGCCCTCAATCTTGCACGGCGCGGTGATGTGGATGCAATTCTTGTTCACTCCAAAAAAGCGGAACAACGCTTTGTTCAAAAAGGATTTTCACCTTATCGCCGTGAAATCATGTATAACGATTTTGTCTTGGTCGGCCCGTCATTAGATCCGGCCTTAATTGGCAGAACCGGAAATATAGGGGAAGCTCTTACGCGCATAAAATCGTCAGGCCAGCCTTTTATCAGTCGCGGCGATGATAGTGGCACTCATCGTAAAGAAGTTTCGCTCTGGAAGATAAGCGGTTTTACACCAAAAAAATTCTCCAAACACTGGTACAAGCCTGTTGGTGCGGGAATGGGAGCCGCGCTCAATACGGCCAGTGCGATGAATGCCTATATCCTGACGGACCGTGGAAGCTGGCTGAATTTCAAAAACAAGCAGGAACTCAAGTTGCTCTACTGGGGAGATGAAATCCTCTACAATCAGTATTCTTACCTGCCGGTGAGCACTGAAAAACATCCCCATGTCAAAATGACTGAAGCTATCGAGCTGGAAAACTGGCTGACTAGCTCCAAAGGACAGAAAATGATTGCGGAATTTAGGATAAAGGGGGAACAGCTTTTTGTTCCCAACGCAAAATCCTCCCCCTAGACGGGCAGGGCTGTGGTGAATTTGATTTCTTCCATCGCAAAGTTGGAACTGACATCAGATAAATCGATAGACTGGATCAAGCGGCGATAAAAATCATCATAGGCAGCAATATCCGGGACAACTACTTTTAACAGGTAATCCACATCTCCGCTCATCCGGTAAAATTCTGTAATTTCATGGAACCGATCAACAACGGCTGCAAAACGGTCCAGCCAATCCGGTTCATGATGACTTGTTTTGATATTGACAAAAACTGTTACGGGAAGGCCTATTTTTTCCCGATCAACAAGGGCAACCTGGCTTTTGATATAGCCTGCCTCTTCCAGGGATTTTATCCTCCGCCAGCAGGCCGTGCGGGAACAACCGACTTTTTCTGCAAGATCAGATGCAGGAACCTGGGCATCTTGTTGTAAATGAAACAGGATATTCCGGTCTATATTATCCATGAAACAAAAATTCCGATTTATTAAAAATTTTCGGAATAAAGTTTCACATAACTTTAAAATCATGTCAAATTAGGAACCAAATTCCACGCCGAATTTCCTAGACTTATGGTTATGGAGAGTAACCCGTTATTGAAGTGAGGAACGGTCATGGCAAATTTGAAAACACTGTTCACAGAGCATCCAAATTCCGTCAATGAAACCTATGTTGAGCATATGCAGATGTCTTCCAGCTTTGGCTTTTGGCTGTTGCTTGCGATGTGTTGTGCTTTTGTTCATGCCATTCTTCCTTTTATGTTTGAAAAAACAGCCAGTAAAATTATCTATAAACTGCATGCGCGGATGGTCACCAACCGGGTCGTAAAGCCTGCTCCCGTAGAAAAACAGAAAACCGGCGCGCAGCTTGCCCTCGAAAGCGCAGCCCTCTGATCAGGCTTTCCTCTTTAAGAAAGCCGTTGACCTGATGCGGGTCACAGCGCATAAAGTCCCTATGCGTTAACAGCCACGGGGGAAAAGACGGAGCAGTCTGGCCGATCCGGCCCTTGATTTTCAGACTGTTCCCGGATCAGCAATGAGACCGATACTCTTTGTCAACGGCGCTGTTCTTGCCATTATTTCACTCCCCCTTTTGCTGATCGAGATGCTCAATACAGGCGCTGATCTGCCTTTTGTGAAAGCGTTCGCCTTTATCATTTTTATTGGTCTTGGCTTGATGCTGGCCTCTCGTGGAGGGACGATCCGTTTTACCCATAAGCAAACCTTTGTGTTGACGGCTTCCATCTGGGTTTCACTGGTTGTGGCTGCAGCTCTTCCCTTCTGGATGTGGGGGATGCCCCTTGCCGATGCAGTTTTCGAGGCGACATCCGGGATTACCACCACCGGTGCGACAGTTCTGGTCGGGCTTGATCAGCTCCCGCATAGTATTTTGATGTGGAGAGCTTTCCTGCAGTGGCTTGGCGGTATCGGTATTGTTGTGACAGCCATTGCCATGCTGCCTTTCCTGGGTATCGGTGGTATGCAGCTTTTCAGGACAGAAAGTTCTGAGGCGTCGGAAAAAGAGCTGCCCTCAGCTGCGAAGCTGGCCTCTACCACGCTGTATGTTTATGTGGCGCTGACGGTGCTTTGCGCCTTTGCCTATCTGTTTGAAGGGATGACGGTCTTTGACGCCGCGGCTCACGCTTTGACTACCGTTGCCACCGGAGGTTTTTCAACCCATGATGCCTCCATCGGCTATTTCAATAATCCCGTGATTTACTGGACCTGTATCCTGTTCATGTTTTTGGGCAGTATCCCGTTTCTCTGGTATATCAAGGTTATTCGCAAGCAGCAGTTTGGCAGTGAACAGCTGAAAATCTATATCATTGGTCTGGTATTGATTATCGGTACGTTGACCTTCTGGCTGCTCAATGAAAAAGAGACGACATTCTCTGATGCCCTTCTTCTGGCAACATTCAGTGTTGTCTCTGTTGTCACAACATCAGGTTTTGCCATATCTGACTATTCTGCATGGGGCAGTTTTCCGGCCATGCTGTTCTTCTTCCTGATTTTCGTCGGTGGCTGCACCGGATCGACATCAGGCGGGATCAAAATCATGCGCTTTATTGTCAGCCTGAAAATGATCCGCTTGATCATGCGCCGTCAAATCTACCCGAACGGAGTGTTCGCCGAAACCTATGAAGGTAAGAAAATCAGCTATGATGTCTATGGCGGCGTGGCGAGTTTTGTCTTTGTCTTTGTTGCGACTTTCGTGGTTTTTACCTTTATCCTGATGCCCTTCGGCCTTGATTTTGAAACCGCCATCAGTGCATCCGCAGCGGCGATAGCCAATGTCGGCCCCGGAATTGGGGAGTTGATTGGACCAGCTGGGAATTATTCCACTTTGCAGGCGCCGGTAAAATGGATCCTGTCTCTTGAGATGATCCTCGGCCGGCTTGAAGTCTTTACTCTGCTGATTTTCCTGACCCCGCGTTTTTGGAGAAACTGATGACGTATACGGATCACATAGAGCCGGATAGAGGACCGCTGAATAAGAAAATTCTGGTGGCTGGTCTTCTCTCTCTGCTTGGCATGGTTATTCATGCGGTCGTCGGGGGAGATGAAGTGCGGATACCCCTTGATCAAAGTGATCTGTCCGTTCTGATCCGGTCTGTCTCCAATGTTGTCTGGTTTTTTACAACGGGGATCCTGACCATTAACGGGATTGCGTTGATTATTGCTGCCTTTCACATGAAATACAGGATACCTCTGATCCTGATGGTCTGTAGTCAGTATCTGGTGCTGTCAGTACTGTTTATCGGATATGGAATGTTTCAGATGGATAATCCTGCCGACCTTCCTCAATGGGTACTTTTTGTCGTGATTATGATCCTGGCCCTGCTCGGGCTTAGAGACAAACCTCGCAAAATGTGACTTAGGATCACGGCAGAGTTTTATCTCCATCGCCCAGGGAAATCTGCATGATCACGCTATCCATCCAGCGGCCGAATTTAAACCCGATGGAGGGCAGGAGGCCGACCCTTTCAAATCCCATTCTCTCATGGAAATCAAGGGATGCGCTGTTGTCTGAGGAACCTATCACTGCGATCATTTGACGAAAGCCGCGTGCAGTGCAGTCTTTTATAAGCGTATCCATCAGGAGGCGACCGACCCCTTTACCGCGGGTTTCTTTGTCAACATAAATCGAATTCTCGACAACATATCTGTAGCCGATGCGCGCACGGTAACTGGACGCATATGCATAACCGAGGAGCCTGTCTCCCTCCGTGGCAACCAGATAAGGAAAGCCACCTTCAAGAATGCTGTTGCAACGATTTGTCATCTCCTCAAGGCTGGGTGGCTCTTCTTCCCAAGAGGAAACACCGTTCAGGACCTGATCTTCATAAATCCGCTGGATCGCTGGAAGGTCACGCTGTTCTACTGTGCGAATTATAACTGTGTCTGACATTGAAAAAACCAATACTCGTAATGTGAAGGGAAAGCTTACGTGTTTTTCAAGGGTGGGCCAAGCCACAGCTTGCTTTTGAAACTGAAAGTTCAAAGTATTTTCGAAATCCCTTAATGAGAGTGATTGTTGGGCGCTCATACGCTATAATTGGTGTGCGTAGCGCAAGATGAAAGGGGGAAATTGTGGCTAATATATCAAACGAAAAACAACGTGATGGAAAGTTTCGTAGCCATGAGCATGAAGTTAGGAATGAGAAAAAAAAATCTGCACTTAATCAGTTAAGCAAGATTTTCCTACCTCTGCTTCCGAGTAGTCAAAAAGGATTAAAGATTGCTATGATTCTAAGCGGAATGATAGCAATTTGTGTTTTTTTTCTTTCTACCAATTTTCTATTTTTTTCACAAAATGAACGATTAAACCCTTTCGATAGCAATGTAAGTTTTAATTCTTGGCTGTTTGATTGGCAGCCACACAGTGCTTTGCAGATTATGCCTGTTGTCCCCATTGGGGCAAATGGAACACTTGTTTATAGGCCCAAGAACCTTAATTGGATACTCGATAATCAAGTTATCAGTACTGGGCCAGTTGCACTTACTCAAAGAACGACCAAGCAATTGGATCGTCGTATGACATTAGATCAAGGTAAAGGATATGTTTTCTTTTCAGAAGATGGTAAAGCAATTTCTACACCTCGTGATTTACAAAAATCAATGGATAATGTTATGAAAGAAGTAAAAGATAATGATTATATAGTTAGTGAAGAATTAGTTAACAAACTTGATGGTTCTACAGGAATTGGTAATATTGAAAATACAAAGA
>JAKSCD010000419.1 GCA_022360775.1 Sneathiellales bacterium
ACAACTTCCTATAGGCGACCGAATTGATCAACAAAAAACAACCCAAAGATCAATTAAACAACGTTCATTTAAAGGTCAAAAAATCCACTTCATTTTTCAGCAGATTAATCAGAGATTTTTTTAAAGTGATGGCTCACCAGGAAGCGCTTCGTCTCCTCTATCACCTGTTGATTGTTCATGATAAACGTATGGGAAGCCTTGATGACTTTGTGATCCTTGGCTTCCTTCAAATAAGTTTCTGCGACCCGTACAATTCCATCATCATCCCCGGGCAGAACCGGATTAAAACCGATTTTGTTTCCAGTCCCGCCTGCGATCACACCAATTGGAATAGAGACAGCCTGGAGATTTTGAGCCGCCCTTGGAGTTACAGATTGGCCGCCCTGACCACCGATCAATTGATAGAGAAAGAAATGCTGCAGTTTTTCCGCAAGAACTGATCCCTGGTTGGGAGGTGCCAGCAATACGGCTGCATTGATCGCAAGGTGTTTGGGAAACTGTGGGTGATTGGAAAGTAAAGACCGGACAACCAGTCCGCCATAACTATGAGTCACAAAAGAAACCCGGCTAATCCCTTTCAGGCCTGTAAGCAATCCTTGAAGACGTTTTGCATGGTCTTCTGCCGAACCTTTGGTACTGGGATAACTGACCGACAGAACTGCATAACCTTCTTCTTTCAATTCCTGCTTTAATATGCGGAAAGACCCTTTGGTACGAGCAAGACCATGAACGAGAACAACCAGATGCTCTGACTGCCAGGCAAGCATTTGCTGATCAGCAATTTCATCAATTGCGGATTTGCAGACTTTATAGGAGCCGGAACAATGAACACGGTCCTTCGTGTCCAGCAACCGGTAATGATCGGTCAGAATATTGTGCTGAAGTCGCCAGTCAGAAATCGCATACACATCCCCCCAAACCTGGCGCCCGCCCAATGTTTGCACGGGCATTTCCCTGAGCACACGGTTCGTGAATGATGTGGCCTCCGCGTTCTGCATGATCCAAAAAAATTGTGCAAGAATTCCGATAAGCATCAAGAACCGTTTCATCGATTTATTCACCTTTTTTCAATCCGGCAAGGTAGTGAGTAATTAGCGAATCCGTAAGTTCATGCGCTGTTTCCCGGGCAACCACATCAAGCTTGTCAGAAGTAACAAGCGAGCAAATACCATGTAAGGAGCTCCATAAAACCCGGGCGGATTTCTGGCACTCCTGTTCATTCTCACCAAAAACAGGCTCCAATGCCTCTTCCACCAATGCTAATAGACGATTGACTTTACGGCTGAAATTATCTGGAAGCTCCTCACCCGCAGGCAGGCGATGCTCAAACAAACTGTTCCAAAGATGAAAATTATCCTGCGTAAAAGAAATGTATTTAGCTGCAAGCGCCCGTAAATCTTCTTCAGGCATTCCCGTCCTGCCTAATGCAGAAAGCGCCTGATGCAGGTTATCCAGCGTTGCACCGTTCAAGCGCAGCACCAGATCATCCAGATTACTGAACAGGTTATAAATTGTTCCAACAGAATAGCCGATTTCCTTGGCAACACGCCTTGTGGAAAGCGCCCTGAGCCCTTCTTCAGCAACAATTTTTGTGGCGGCCTGCATTGCCATTTCATTTAGCTCTTCACGGCTGTGATCATATCGCCGGGCCATATTTACGCACCTGTCTAATCTCTGTTCCATTCATTATAGTTATTAATTGAGCATTGTTCAATAAATTTCTGAAAATTGTAAATTGACATTCTACTTAAATAAATATAACCATTTAGTTATGGAACTGATAAGTTATAAAAATTCAGACGATCAGCTCGACGCGATATTCTCCGCGCTTGCAGATCCGACCCGCAGAAAAATTCTGTCTCGCCTTGCAGGGGGGCAAGCCTCCGTTAATGAAATAGCGGCTCCTTTCTCCATGAGCCAACCGGCCATCTCAAAACACCTGAAGGTGCTGGAGAAAGCGGGCCTGGTGGAACGTGCCGTTGACGAACAGCGACGGCCGGCAAAACTGAAAGCAGACAATATGAAACAGGCCGTTGAATGGCTTTCTGATTTCAAAGCGTTCTGGGGGAAAAGTTTCGATCAGCTTGATGATCTTCTCGCTGCAATGAAAACAGAAGATAACGAAGGATAAGTTGGATGAGTGAAGTACCAGAGTATATTCTAAAACGTGTTTTCAACGCCCCGGTGGCACTTGTCTGGAAAGCCTGGACAACACCGGAATTACTGCAGCGGTGGTATGGACCAGGTGCCAAAACCACCGTTCACAAATTTGACTTGCAACCAGATGGACTCTGGCTCAATGAAATGGCCTGGGGTGAGAAATCAAACTTTCAAAAAGTAATCTTCAAAGAAGTTGTTCTTGAGAAAAAAATCACCTGGCATCATCATTCCTGTACAGATGCAAACTGGGAAGATATGTCAAATCCCATGATGCCCGACTGGCCGCGCGTACTACTCACC
>JAKSCD010000421.1 GCA_022360775.1 Sneathiellales bacterium
GCTTGAAACTGTTACGGTTTCACCCACGGGTGGATCAATCGGATCGGTACCGGGATCAGTGCCTGGATCCGTACCCGGATCAGTTCCGGGATCGGTCCCCGGATCTGTTCCTGGATCAGTCCCTGGGTCGGTGCCTGGATCTGTTGCTGAATCCTCATCAGCATATTCCTGTTTTGGCATAGAAAGCTGATTTACAGGATCATTTTCATCCATTTCATACATGCGATCATAAATGGACTGATCGCTGTCAATTGTGGCCGCGTGATCCAGAATAGTTACATCTGCAACATCAATATCTGTCGCTTCACCCCAGGGGGTTCCGCCTGCTGTTACGTCCCAGTATTTTGGGCCGCTCAAACTGATATTATCGTTTGATCCTGAATAAACCAGATTACCGTCGACATAGAATTCAAGGCTGCCATCTGCATCATCAGAGACAATCTGAACATCGTGCCAGCCTTCTTCGGAAAACGCATCTTCTACGCGAATATGCTGGAACTTTCCATTGTCGCCGCGCAAGGAAACCTTCAGATCATCACCGTCAACGCTGATACCATATTGCTGATGGTTCCAAAGCGCAGACTGAGTTCCCCCTGTCAGTGATGCCAGCTTGAAAGTTGTGCTGATTGTGAAGCTACTATTCGCAGGGAACATGGAGCCATCGCGACCAAGACTGATAATCCCGGATCCGAAGGCCCCGGCTGCCTGGTCAAGAAGCTCTGCTTCTGTAAACTCCGGATCTGTGGTGTTAGCTTCATCCGCGCCGTTCACTGTAACTTCAACAGTATGCTCTGTTCCATCCTTGGAGCGAACCGTAAAGGTTTCCTTTACAGCATCCCCGCTGTCCAGTGCCTGAAGCTTGTCATCATCTGTCGCTATGTAGGACCAGTTTCCGTCTTCATCAATCGTGAAACTGCCATAGTCACCATCAAGGCTTTCGGCCTTGAAAATACTTTCGCCCTCATCCGCATCGGAAACATCCAGCTTTCCGCTCGCATTATGATTGCTGTCTTCTGTAACAGACCCACTATCATCGCCGGAAATTAACGCAGCGTCTTCCTGCCCGGCAACAGTAACTGTTATCTGCTGTTCCGTGCCATCAACAGTTTCAACTGTAAATACCTCCGGGATCAGATCTCCCTCATCAAGGGCCTGCAACGCCTCTGTATTTGCTGCGACATATGACCAGTTACCTGCAGCATCGATTGTCAGCTGACCATATTGGCCGTCAAGTTGCGCCGGTTTGAAGGCACTTTCGCCTGCGTCATTGTCTTGTGCGGTCAGTTTTCCTGAAGTGACAAGAGAAACATCTTCTGTAACAGAACCACTGATATCCCCTTCAATAACGGCACCGTCTTCTTTACCTGTTACTGAAACAGTGACTGTTGTTTCAGTTCCATCAATTGTCTTGACAGTAAAGATCTCCTGAAGGACTTCTCCCTCATCAAGAGCCTGAACAGATTCAGCATCGGAAACGACATAAGTCCAGTTTCCGTTTTCATCTATTGTAAATTGCCCATATGTTCCAGCCGCGGTACTTGAAAGAAATGCACTTTCGCCCTGATCCACATCAGAAACATCCAGTTTACCCGCAGTTGTCAGGGCTCCATCTTCCAGAATATCACCGGTGTTATCGCCTGTAACAAGCGCGACATCGTTGGTGCCGTCTATTTGCAGATTGATATTATGTTCAGTGCCATCAAGTGTCTGTACGACAAAAACTTCCGACAGGAAATCACCCTCACCCAGCATTTGTACTGTTGGCGTATTATAGAGTGAGTAACTCCAGTTTCCTTCACCGTCTATAGACAGCTGTCCATAAAGGCCATCAATTGTATTGGCCTGAAAACCCTCTTCTGCCGGAGTATCATCGATAACATCCAGCTTCCCCTGTACAGATGTCGCAACATCTTCCTTCAAAGCACCAGTATCATCTCCGGAAACAACCGCTTCAAAATCGTCCTGCCGAGGTTCTTCAAGCTGAACAGCATTGTCACCTGTATCCATATCATACATGCGATCATAGATAGACTGGCTGCCATCTATTTCTTTTGCCTCATCATGAATTGAGACATCTGCAATCTGCCCTTGGAATTCATGTCCCCAATCGGTTTTTCCGGCCTGGACATCAGAGTAGATACGCCCGCCAAGTTCCAGATTTTCATTTGATCCGGAATATTGTTCTTCACCATCCACCCATACACTTAAGGCACCAGTGCTTTCGTCGCTGACGACTTGGACATCATGCCATCCGGTGTCCTCGAATGCATTCCGAATAGGAACAACACTCATTCCACCATATTCGTTACGCAAATAGACGTACAGGTCATCATTATGAATGACGATACCATATTGTTGAGTATTCCATAAAAGAGCCTGAGTGCCGCCACTCAGGGTATCCATATCGAAAGTAACACTTAATGTGAAACTATCCATTCCATTCAACTCGGAACCACGACCCAGACTTTGGGAACCACCGAAATCTTCAGCGGCGTCATCAAGCAACTCTTTTTCAAAATCGGAAACAACGAAACTCATTGTAATCATTCTCCTGAGGCGGATTACCGACAAAGCGGATTCGCAAATACATCAACTCAAATTCAGGAGGAAGGTAGGAGAAATTCATAAACAATTAGTTACCGAATATAAATAATTGTAATTACAATCGAAAAAAAAATATAAAAAAATAAGAAAAAAAATTACATAAAATTGTATTTAGATAATTATACAAGTAAAAATCAAATAATAATTACTATATTTTTTATAAAAATTCTGCTTTTTAATTTAAAAATTAGAATTTATTATATTTATATTTTCATCAGAAGCAGAATAGTTTGTTGATTAAATATTCATTTCATCTATATTTAAATTGAAATTGGAAAAAAATCACATCCATAACTTCCAGTGTCATTTTATGATTTCCTGTTACTATTCATCCGTATAAAAAAGTTACAAAAAACCGAGTGTCCAATCCCACTAAATCTGTTTCTTTTTTGCGATGTTTCCCTCTGAACCTTTTCTGAAGATAATCCATCATTCCTCCTGCAAGACCTGCAGTTAGCAAGAAACATCACTGGGCTGCAGCCTTACAATGCCTTTTTTCGACGGGAAAAAAGGCGAGAAAGAGGCGGGAATATGGAACCCTTAAGAAAATTAACCATAAAAAAACAACTATTTGTCCAAATTTAGCGCAAATGGGGGATGTTTCGATTGCTGCGATGCAATATCCAATACTGCATGAGATTCAGGTGACGACAAATCGTGATCTTGAAAGCAGGTTTATGTGAGATTGGAGTATCTGCAATGAAAAAGTTGATGAAAGCTGCGCTTGTCGCAATGACCCTTTTTGTACCGGCATCCGCACATGCAGCAACATTGTCACTTCTTGGTGGACAAAGCGGCGTGACGCTGCCTGCCAACTTTAGTGGTGCTTCTCATCTTCCATTAACCGGGTTAAATGCAGGCGTTGATCAGGTGACTGTATTTAACAGCACGAATGACAATGAAGGCCTTGTTCTTTCTGGCCCGTCAGCGGTCCGTTTCGATTATCTCGGAAAGGAAGCAGGCTATCTCAATAAAGCGATCGAGCTTGCAGGTCTTGGTGTTCTGTTCAGCACAAACTCCTCCATTGCCGGTGTTTCAAGCGTTACTGTACAGCTTGCACCAGGAACAAACGGATTGTTGCCTTTCAAATTCACCACAAGCGGCGGCGGCGGACAGGAAGCTGAAAACGGCAATATCGAAAACCCGCTCGCAATCGCCTTTTCACAAATTTCAGCGGACGGCAAATCCATTATCGCCCTTTTCGGCGACGGTGCAGGCGATCATGATTATGATGATATGGCTATCCGCATTTCCGTTGTTCCCCTTCCACCAGCCTTGCTTATGTTTGCAGGTGCTCTTCTTGGGCTGGGTTGGCTGAGCAGGGGACGCAAGAACGTTTAAAGGGGCGTACTGGGGTAGAGAAAGGGAGCCAGCTGGCTCCCTTTTTTGTTTGTTATTCGAATTTTCTTTCTTCCCACCATGGATAATATTCCGGCATATCACTGGACGGTTTCATCGTAAATTCTGCCGGGCGTTTCTCAAGGAAGGAATTCACCCCTTCCTTCACATCTGCGCCCTGCCCCATATAGAAGATACCGCGGCTATCAATCTTGTGGGCTTCCATTGGATGATCCGCCCCCATCATACGCCACATCATCTGCCGGCTAAGTGCAATGGATACAGCGGAGGTTTCGGTTGCAAATTCAGTTGCAATTTCCCGGGCTGCGGCCAACAGATCCTCTGGCTCATGCAAAGACCTAAGTAGCCCTCCGGCTTTTGCTTCCTCTGCTGAAAAAACGCGCCCCGAATAAACCCATTCCAGCGCCTGGGAAATACCCACAATCCTCGGAAGGAACCAGCTACTGCAGGCTTCAGGGACGATTCCCCGCTTGGAAAAAACAAATCCCAGCTTTGCATTGTTTGACGCGATTCGAACATCCATCGGCAGTGTCATGGTGATGCCAATACCAACGGCCGCCCCGTTAAGAGCACCGATAATCGGTTTTTTACTTTCGAACATGCGAAGTGTTACCTGCCCGCCACCATCACGATGAACCTGACTTCCATCAGACAACCCGCGCGCCTTATAATTGAAGGTATCCTTCCCGGCCCCGAGATCAGCCCCCGCACAGAAAGCTTTACCGGCTCCCGTTATAATAATCGCGCGAATGGCGTCATCGGCATCGGCCTTGTCGAAAGCATCTATGAGTTCATCCCGCATTACATGGGTGAAGGCATTCATGCGGTCTGGTCGATTAAGTGTAATCGTTAAAATTGGTCCATCGGTTTCATAAAGAATTTGCTCGTATGACATGCTGTTTCCTTCTTGTTTTTGCTCCGTAAAGGGAGATCTTTAAGCATGTCGATAAGAGTGCCGAAAAATTCCTCTCATAGCAAGGAAACGCAGAACAAGAAAACGGCGGCCCTTGGCCGCCGCTTGCACCCCTCGTGTGTAAAACCAGAATTTTCGCGCTCTAACCATAGCCTATTCATCCTGTATCGAAGCAGGCGCGGAACACCCCCTTCCGCGCCTGACCGATTAATCAGTTCAATCAAAGACCCTAGATTACCTCTGAATGTTCTGATGAAGAGGAGTATAGCGGTTCAATTTAAGTTGAATGTGAGGTAACTAACAATGCCCCTTCTGGAGAGCAGAAAATCACCTAAATATTTGTTTTACTGGTGATATTGAGAATTAGTTCACGATTATTAATCTTCTGGGTAGCACCAGCCAGTTCTTTTCTCGGAGAACTTTTCCTCTATAGTGATTTTCGACGGATTTAAGGGAGTATCGAACCAGTGGCAGTACCTATCTCATCGATCTCGGCATATCATGCCCATATATATTACTCTGCAAAAAGCAAAGATAAGGCCATAGCCCTGAGGACTGACCTTGATGAGCATTTTGATGTGCAATTGGGTCGCATGCATGACACTCCTGTCGGCCCTCACCTTTCGGCCATGTATCTCGTCGTCTTCGGCCTTCAGGAATTTGATAAACTGGTTCCGTGGTTGATGCTTAATCGAAACGGGCTTGATATCCTCATCCATCCGGAAACAGGAAACGATCTTGAAGATCATTCTGATCATGCCATGTGGCTTGGCGATAAGCTTGATCTGGATTGGAGCAGGTTGTAATGAAAACCCTTCTTTATGGCTCCGTTATTACAGCAATCATCGCCGGTGGGTTTTATTCGCCCTTATATGCTGCAAAAAACGAAGATAAAGCCCTTCAGAATTCTGGCCTGTCCGAAAAAAATGTGTTTTTGTTGCCGCAGGTGAATACGCGCCTGAAATCAATACTGGCCATTATTTCACAGCGCCGACTAAAAGACGGAGAAAAGGCGCTAGAGCAATTAATAGCGCAATATCCGTGGCATATGGAAAGCCATTATATTCTCGCGAGCCTTTTGGCAATCCAAGGGAAAAAGGACACCGCTTTTCAAGCTCTGACAAAAGCGATCGATCTTGGCTTTGCCAACCATAAAGCCATGAAAAACGATAATAATCTTGCCAGTCTGAGAACAGACGCACTGTTTTCGGTCTTGCTGAATAAAGCTGAAGAAAATGCTGCAAAGAACATCAAAACAATGGCTACCGCGCCCAAAAAGGGACTTATTCTGGTTGAAGAGAGGAATACGACCTGGAATAGAAAGCTAAACGCTCTTGTCAGCAGCGTCAGGATACCCAAGAGAGAGTACGGGCCTGTCATTACCCAAAAACCCACCACAGATACCGCAGGCCTTCTGAATAAAATGTATCGCGAGGGTCGGTCCGCCGGAAACACCGGGGATATTTATGACAACCGGGATCGCGGGCATTCCAGACTTAAACGGCAAAATTACCCGCAATTGACCTTTACGCGCTACTCTGACAAAGCAAAAAAGGTTCGGGCCGATTATGGCCTGGGCGGAAATCTGATTTTTACGGCGCCAACTTTTGGGAATTCTTCAACCGCAGTAACAGGTGGTGTCTTTAGCCGAAGCCTACCACGCTTTGCCTATACGTCACCGGGTGGCGCATCTCGCTACTTCATAGGATATGCTCACAATCACTTATATGCCTATCCTGCAATCGAAGATTATACGATACCTGGCGTTGACAAATTTCCTGTAAATAGCCCCTACTTTATTATTTCACGCGGACGCTCCTATTCAGACAAGCCCGTCCTGGAAGCTATCGCCACAATCCTTGCAGCTTTCAAACCCGAGACCAAAGACCAACTCATAAGGTCACGCCTTTTAATGCCAACTGTTCAAAGCATTTTCAGACAAGGTCAAAAACATATTGTAACCAGGGCAGATTATCTAAGTGGTAAAGCCCATCCGGTTGCTTTCTCAACCAAAAATATTGATCTGTCCAAGATGATCAAGCTGGCGAACGCACTAGAATTTGAAAACGTCGCCCCGCTGGTTTACCTGACTGTTCTGGAAGAGAGTAAAAGTCGGGACGGAGTAGATAATTTTTCAAGACAACTTCCAGAAAAACTGTCTGATTCACCAGCGAGTATCGTTCGCATTATCCGCAATAGCGCCTTTGAGAAACGACTGGTTATTGAAGCCAAACCAGCGGGCATAAAAAACACAGGCTCGCTAAAATATCACTGGATTATTCTTCAAGGGAATAAACGGAAAATCTCGATCACCCCCAAAGATGCTCAAGCAACGGCCGCGGAAATTAAAGTTGGCTGGCATAGCACCTTTAGAGCTAATTATCAGAAGGATGTTCAGACCCATCGCGTTGATATTGCCGTCATCGCAGATAATGGTGAAAATTTATCAGCACCTTCAATCATCAGTTTGTATTTTCCGCCACATCAACAGCGGTTTTATACAGAAACCGGGCAACTTCTCGCGATTGATCATAGAAATCAGTTAAAAGCATATATGGATCCAAGGCTGTTTCCGAAACGGGATTGGAGGGATGACTACTCCTATGATCAAAAAGGAAATCTGACAGGATGGATCAGGACACGGGGAAACAAGAAAACCGAGTTTTCTCGCCATGGTGCCAAAATTCTGACAAAAGACGATCTTGGCCGGCCGATAAAAGCGCAACAGGTCGGCTATCTTTATTCACGAGATAAGGCCGGCAGAATAAAATCGCAGGAAAAACTTCTCAATTCAGAAATTGAATATCAATATCTGGATGAAAATGACCGTCTTGGGATTCTGGTTCAATAAGAGACTAGCTGTTGTCTTTTGACTGATAGGCCATATTGCAATGCTTCAGGCAATAGGGCTTACCAGGGACAGCTTCTTCCCCGCAGAAATGAAAACCCGGCTCACCGGGATGACCGATAGGCCATTGGCATGCACGATGGGCAGGCACTATTTTTTTCTTTGGCTTTGCTACGGCAGCGGGCGCTGACTTTGCCGAAAGACCCAGACGGTTTGCTTTACCGATGACTGCATTGCGCGTCACATCGCCAAGCTCTTCAGCAATCTCGGCAGCCGTTTTGCCTGATCCCCAAAGCTTTCTTAGTTTCTCAATGCGTTCTTCAGTCCAACTCATATCCAGTCTCTTCTTCCATCACGATAAACGCGACCTCTATTAAGTAACCCAGTACTTAAAGTGATGTCCCTGATATATCTATGTCTTTATCAAGAGTCTATAAATAACAGGTTACGCTCCTTCTATCAGGCTAAAGATTGATTTTTCAACCGATAAAGCCTCACAGCAACCGACAAAAAGTAAATCAGAAATCCAAGCGCAACAAAACCTTCCTGAACTTCACTCGCATTCATTTTAAGGAAATCAGGCAGATTTTCTGTCCCCACAAGGCGATGCGGGATCTTAACGAGCCCGATGACCAGGGCAACAGGCAAACAAACCCAACTCGGCCAGAAGAAAGCCTGCCAGCTAAATTCTTCAAATTCCCTGGATTTGAAACGCCGATAAAGAGGATACAGAATTCCTCCAACAATTGCGCCAATTTCCACAAGTGTGCGGGGCTTCTGATCCAGCCAGGAACTCATATTATGCAAATTCGTTTCTTCCTGGTCATTCAGACCTTTAAACCCATCCGGTGTTTCCCACCCAAACCAGTGTTGCCCCCAGCTCGCCTCTTCACCGGCAAAGAAAAAACACCCTAGTCCAGTTAGCAAGAACCAGTAAAAGAGTTTGCGATTAGGCAGATAGGCGCGATTGACAACGATATATCCAAAAGCGGAGAGCGCAAAAATAAGCAGGATAACGGTCCCG
Organism: Sneathiellales bacterium; assembly: GCA_022360775.1. Classification (GTDB taxonomy): domain Bacteria; phylum Pseudomonadota; class Alphaproteobacteria; order Sneathiellales; family Sneathiellaceae; genus Sneathiella. The sequence continues at coordinate 8,749 of JAKSCD010000421.1, forward strand.
TTTTCGCTTATCCCGCCTTCACTTTCGAGTTGGGCACTCGCGATCTCCGGGAAAAAAAAACGGGTCAAGAGCTGAAAGGCGACCAATCCAACAACAAGCCACAACCAAAGCCATTGCGGCAATTCATGTTTACTGTCATTTCCAAGCATTTGCTTCCTCGCCTCTGCAATCTGGAGATTTCTTTTATCCTGTTATTGACTTGTGTCCAACTGTGAGAACAGTAAACTACCCAAAAGAATTAAAAATGAGTACCCGCCTGCAACATTTATCAAAGGAAACATAATGGGAAGAGTAAATAAAAAAATCGCTTTGGTTACAGGCGGAGGAAGTGGTCTGGGGCGCGCAATTTCCCTCAAACTTGCAGATCAGGGGGCAAAAGTTGCAGTAACGGATATCAATCAAGGAAGTGCACGGGAAACGGCTGAAATGATCGGTGAGAATGCGATTTTTCTTCAACAGGACGTCACCAGTGAAGAAAGATGGCAATCGGCTCTGGAGGAGACGGTCAATCAATTGGGCGGACTTAATATACTAGTCAATAACGCAGGTATTGGTGACGGCTCGGATGTAGAAAGCACCGATTTTGAAACCTGGAAAAAGGTTCATGCTATTGATCTGGATTCAGTATTCCTTGGTTGTAAATATGCCATTTCCCATATGGAAAAAACGGAAGGGAACGGCTCCATCGTCAATATCTCTTCCATTGCCGGTATAATTGCAGGGCACAATATGGCTGCCTATAACTCGGCAAAAGCCGGCGTTCGCCATCTTAGCAAGTCCGTGGCCCTGCATTGTGCAAAAAAGAAAAACGGAATACGGTGCAATTCCGTTCATCCGACATTTGTAAAAACCCCCATTCTGGATAATATGTTCTCTCGCTTCGGTCAGGAGGAAGGCTACGCAAAGCTGGCTCGCCAGATCCCGATAGGATTTATTGGTGAACCGGAAGATATTGCGAACGGTGTATTGTACCTGGCGTCCGATGAATCCCGTTTCATGACCGGGGCTGAACTGGTTCTGGATGGCGGCATTAGCGCGATGTGATTGAGTAATTTCTGTATGGTCTCAAAAAATAGGAAAATTCTTCTTGTGATGCACCAGGCCCGATCGGATCCCGGTCGGGTAGGTGAAGCGCTTCGTACGCTTGGCTATGAGCTGGATATGCGTATCCCGGCCATCGGCCATCAATTACCAGATGACCCGTCGGAACATTGCGCATCCGTTGTTTTTGGCGGCCCGATGAGCGCTAATGATGAACATGAGGATTATATCCGCCGCGAAATGGACTATGTCTCCAACGTTTTGAAAAACGAAATTCCCTTTTTCGGAATTTGTCTCGGCGCTCAGATTATGGCCCGATGCCTGGGGGCAGAAGTGAAATTACATCCGGAAGGCTTTATGGAGATTGGCTATTATCCGGTCCGCCCGACATCAGAGGGACTAAATGAATTTCCATCTGATATGAAAGCCTATCAGTGGCATAAGGAAGGGTTTGATCTCCCCAGGGATTGCACTTTGCTTGCAACAGGATTTCTATTTGAAAATCAGGCTTTTAAATATGGAAGCAACGCCTATGGAATTCAATTCCATCCAGAAGTAACCGAAGCCATGAACAGACGCTGGCTGGACCGGGCGAGCCATATGCTCGCGGAGCCTGGCGCACAATCAGGAGAAGATCAACTGGCGGATAGAGCCCGGCATGATGCCAAGCTTGGCCGTTGGCTCGATCGTTTCCTTAACCAGTGGATTGGTCCGGCCTTTCCTTAGGAAAAGCCGGATTTTTTCCTTTATATCACCCGCTTGGATTGCAGATCCGCAATTTCGCTTGCTGAATAACCCAGAGACGACATCACTTCCTCGGTATGTTCACCCAACAGCGGCGCCCGTTTTTTGATAGAAGTATCCGACTTGGACATCTTCACAGGAAAATCGGCAACCGGAATATCCTTGTTGGAGTTTGGATAAGGCATGTCTTTTAACAATCCCATCGCCTTAAGATGAGGATCCTCAAGCACTTGCTGCGGAGAAAGGACGGGACCGCAAGGTAACCGGACTTCAGCCATTTGATCCATAGCCTCTTGTGTCGTCCGCTCCAGGCACCACTTGGCCATTCTTTCAGAAAGAATATGGCCATTATCGCCGCGATCCTGATCTGTCTCAAAACGAGGGTCTTCCAGCCAGTGATCTTCTCCCATCAGCTTCGCCCAGCGTTCAAAAAGCGGACGGCCAATGGATTGTACAAGAACCCAGCCATCTTTCGTTTTAAAGGTATCTGCCGGACCGGCTCCCTGTGCCCGATTTGAAGTGCCGACACGGTTCAGGTCAAGTACAGCCTGCTCCATCAGAGCGACACTCGAAATCAGTATGGAAGAGCCGAAAAGAGACGTCCCGACAACCTGGCCTTCACCCGTTGCATTGCGGTGCATCAACGCGGCAAGGGTACCGATACAGCTTGCCATAGCCGTTGAGAAATCCACCCAGGGGCCATAAAGCTTGCGAGGTTCTTCTCCATCACCGGACATATACATTGTCCCTGACATCGCTTGCCCGATACCGTCAAATCCGACTTTGGTACTATAAGGCCCGACGTCCCCGAACGCGGAAGGATGGGTCAGAATGATATCCTCCTTGATCGCTTTCAAACTGTCGTAATCAAGCCCCATGGTTTCAAGTGTATCGACGGGCAGGTTCGCAACCACCACATCCGCAGTTTTCACCAGTCGCTCAACAACCTCCCGGCCTTCTGGTTTCATGGGATTAAGGGTCATTCCGCGCTTGTCGTGAGCGATCTGGAAGAGCAGCCCTCCTTCACCGCTTTCAGTAAGCGGGGTCATATATCGATCTTCACTTCCGGCAAGTTTTTCTATTCGGATGACGTCAGCTCCCAACTGAGCCATGATTGTCGCGCAATAAGGTCCCGCGATATAACGTCCAAAATCGAGCACTCGAACGCCAGATAAGATGCCTGACATAGCATTTCTCCTGATTATTTTTGGTTATTCTTTCAGGTATTTCCTGTCTGGCAGACAGAGTGCCTTCTAAATGCCGAAGAGGCAACATTTTTGAGTGGAATATAAGGATCTAAACGCAAAAAAGCTCCAATCCGCTATCGGACCAGAGCTTTGAATTCTGTTTTTGAGCCAACCTGACTGGCCCTAAAGAGGAAGGAAAAGGCTCTAGAGGAGTTCCACTCCTTCTGCCAGAGGTCCTTTTTCACCGCCTTTAACATTGAGGCGAACCTGCTGGCCAGCCTCCAGCATTCCAAGGCCGGATTTCTCAAGGGCTTTCATATGAACAAAGATATCGCGGCTTCCATCGCTTGGTGTCACAAATCCAAACCCTTTTTCAGAGTTAAAGAACTTAACTATACCCTCTATGAGTTCAGTATCACCATCAACCTGGTCAAGTACCGGAGCCGGACCTAAATTAAGGATTTTTTGAACTTGTTGTCCCCGTGCTCCAGCAGCGAGGTCACAAACAATTGGCGCCCCTTCAGGCAGACCCTGAAGACCATTATCCTGTAAAACTGAAATATGGACGAATGCATCGCCGGAACCATCCAGCGGTTCAACAAAGCCAAACCCCTTTGCCGTATTGAACCATTTCACCTTGCATTCGATACCATCGCGTACATCAATACTTGATTGTACAGTACTGTTATCTTGCATTATGCCCTGTCCCCAAACTTACAAATCAACACACCATCAACACAGGTTAATTTTTCCATCTGTCCTCAGAATATGCCAGCAGAAAATCAAAAAGATTAAAAATATTCCGTCTTCACAATTCCGTGATTTTTGTCACCCCCCCTACAACTTAGGTGATTTTTCGGGAAAGCAAAAAAAAGCGCTGTTATATCAGGGCTTTAATTCTATGAAGATCAGTATAGTCTAAAATTTATATAACTTTTTAAGTAATACCTAAGAACAGCTATACAAGATATATTCTTTCAATTAACCGACTGTGTTCAGAGATTTGATTCGCAAAACCCTTATGTTGTATGACTAACATTGTAGATCTAGCACAAGCTGAACGACGAAAGCCGACCAAATGTAATATCTGATCGGCATCATGGATAAAGTGTAACAATAAAGTCACAAATTATCGCATTTTAGTACGTTCCGCGAACAGGATAACCTTTGTCTCTGCCGAAGGTAATACCCCGTAAAATAGCAGGGAGATCCGGACGGGAAAAAGGCGCGTTTGAGATGTCAATAATCTGAAGGGTGCCGTCAGGGCGCAGGACAAACAGGCCGGGTTCAGGGAAAGGCTGATCCGTTTCTTCGGGTGAACGCGGATTGGAAATATACAGTCCCATTGCCTGCATTTGTTCAATCGAAAGATCATAGCCAACTGGAATGGAGAGAGAGCCGACAGAGACCTGCTCTTTTGCTTTTTCCAGACCATCACCTGAAATAGCAACGACGTCTGTTCCTTCTTTATCAAAATCGCCAGCCATTTCCTGCAAAGTTGCAAGATATTTGGTGCAAAGTGGACAATGACGTCCTCTGTAAATCACAACCAGGGTCCAACGATCCGTTTCACTCGCACCGCCAACTGTCATTTCTCCTCCAGATACCAACGGGACTGTTGTTACTGGAAACGCGCTGCCTGCAGCCAGTTTTTCTGTCATTGCAATACTCTCCTTTAAAAGCCTTCCGAATTGGAATGATCGTTCCATATAACCATCATAAACTGAACTTTCCAGCCGCGTGAAGACCTTTCACAAAATTGTTAGAACTCTTCCCCTTCCACAGACGCTTGCCCTCTTAAAAGAAAGCAGTAGGTTCTTCTTCTATTTTCAGGTAAGACAGCAAACAAACCCTTCTACCAAACCGGAGAATTCATGAAACGCAGTCTGTTTGTCACCTCTAATCGTCTAGGGGATGCTGTTTTGACGACAGGAATATTGCACGACATGATCAAAAAAGAGCCTGATATTCCGGTTACTGTTGTTTGCGGTACCCTGCCCGCCGATATTTTTGAAAGCGTCCCCGGCGTTGATCAGGTCATTCCGATTATCAAGCAAAAATACAATATGCACTGGATCAAAGCGGCAAAAACCGCTGGATTACGACGCTGGCACAGGATCGTGGATTTCCGCGGCAGTATTTTCAGCGTCATGCCTGGCAAATACCGGCATATCTGGCGTGGTGGAGATGACACTGTTCATAAAACAATTGCCAATGCGCGTTTGCTGGGGGTGGAAAACGCGATCCCTCCCAAAATTATTCCAACAGCGCAACAGGATGAATGGGCACAAGCAGTGATCGGGTGTGACAATACTCCTGTTCTCGCCTTGGCTCCCACCGCGAATTTTTACCAAAAGCAGTGGCACCATCAAAATTTTCTTTCACTTGCAAAGTCACTAACAGCACCGGACGGTATTCTACCAGCTGCAAAAATCATTATTTTTGGAGCCCCTGGAGAGGAAGCTCAAGCCCAGCCTGTCGTAGACGGATTACCGGAAAACCAGGTTATTAACATGATCGGCAAGACCACTCCTGTTCAAGCGGCGGCCCTTCTATCAAAAGCGAACCTTTTTGTCGGCAATGATTCAGGGCTTATGCATAGCGCCGTGGCGGTTAACATCCCCACAGTTGGATTATTCGGTATTGGAAAGCCAGCCGTATATGGTCCCTGGGGGCCCAAATCTCTTTGCGTAAGAGGGACACCTGCCGGAGCGGCCTTGCATGAAGCGCCAGAAGGAGAAAACGATGTCCTTCCACTGCAAAAGGTTCTTTCCGCCACAAATGAATTCTACACGGGATTGTAAGCTAGTCTGAGATTTTAGGGACCTTCAGTATTGGCATCAATCGCCTCGAACTGCTTATTGTAAAGGTCTTGATACACCCCGTTTTTTTCGAGCAATTCACTGTGAGAACCTCTTTCAACTATCTCGCCTTTCACCAGAACATATATACAATCTGCATCGAGAATAGTTGACAGGCGATGAGCAATCACCATTGATGTACGCCCTTCCATCAAACGCGACAGGGCAAGCTGCACTTTGCGCTCAGATTCTGTATCAAGGGCGGAAGTTGCCTCATCCAAAAGCAAAATGGGGGCATCTTTAAGCATCGCTCTTGCAATGGCAATTCTCTGCTTCTGTCCTCCTGAAAGCCTGACCCCGGCAGCACCAACCTGTGTTTCATACTGCTCGGGCAGGCTCATAATGAAATCATGTATAGCCGCTGCTTTTGCAGCTTCTTCCACCTCCTCATCAGACGCGGAAGGACGCCCGTAAGCGATATTTGCGCGAATGCTTTCATCAAATAGGAAGATATCCTGGCTTACTAGGGCAATTTTCTCTCTCAAGGACGAAAATGTAACATCCCTGACATCCTGATTATCAATCTTGATCGTACCTTGCGTTACGTCATAAAAGCGGGGGATCAAATTCAGGATGGTCGATTTTCCTCCTCCTGACGGGCCGACAAGCGCAACACGTTTTCCGGCCTCAAGATTAAGGGACACTGTCTTTAGAACCGGGCCATCCTTATCATAGGCAAAGGAAACGTTATCAAAATCAATATTACCCTTGCTTAAATCCAGCGCCTTCGCGGCAGGTTTCTCCTTCACTTTGTGAACAATATCCAGAAGATCAAAAATCCTCTCAGCTGCGGCCAGGCCGTTCTGCATCTGCGGAGCAATTTTCGCGACACTTTTAATCGGCTGATAAGCGAGCATCAAAGCTGTAATGAAAGCGAAAAAAGTGCCCGGTGTTGTTTCACCAGAAGTAACACTGCTGGCGCCATAATAAATAACCGCCGCAATAATCGCACCGGACAAGCTTTCCACAATAGGATTGCTTGTCGCCTGAATTTGCATGGCTTTTAACTCAAACCGGAACCGCTTCTGGATAACGTCTGCACCCTGAGACTGCGTTTCTTTTTCACGGCCATAGGCTTTAACAACGCGAATTCCATGAAAGACCTCTTCAAGAAACGCAGTCAGATTACCAACCTGCTCCAGCTTGTTCTTGTTTGCCTTTCTGGACCGCTTTCCTAGCTGCCGGATCGCAAGAGCACCGGGAGGCAAAACAACCAAAATGAACAATGCCATCTTCCAGTCATAATAGAAGAGCGACGCCACCAGGAAAATTGCAGTCAGACTGTCTTTAGTAAGAACAATAAGTGTTTGAGTAGTGCCTGTTCTAAGCTGGTTCGTGTCGAAAACAAATCTGGAAATCAGTTGCCCTGAAGGGTTTGAATGGAACCAGGACAGATCTGCAAATATCAGTTTACTGAACAAATCTGACTGAATATCCGCGACCACTCGCCCGCCGACCCAGTTCATCAGGATGGTTTGCCAGAAAGCCGAGAACCCTCTTGCTGCAAAAACCGAGACGATTGCAACGGTCGTGAACAAGATCTCGTCAGCGTTTTTCTCAAGGAAAACTTCATCGACAATCGGTTTCATCAAATAAGCTGTTGCTGCAGTTGTCCCTGCGCTGATGATCATGAAAATGATGGAAACAAAAACTCTGCCTTTATATTTGTTCACATAGTTCTTCAGGAGCCGGCCATACAGGTACCGCGCTGATTGTCTATGGATAACTTTTTTTTCTTGATGCCTGGCATCTTTTTGCAGGGTCAACACTTTTCTCCTGGGCGGAGGGTAAATCACTATAAACAGGGCCTAGCATTTGACATGGACCTTGAATAGAAAAATCACGTAGTAAATTTTCAAGCAAAATACAATGGTGTGCCCCTCAAGCAACGAAAAGCAACCTAAAATATCTGGTGATTTTCATTTTCACCATCGCCTCAGAAAAACTTTGCGCCTTCAATCCCTCTTCCCTTAAGCTGCTGGCATCTTTTCATTATGGTTTTGCGTTTGGGGTAATGTTCGGTTTTTCAAAGAAAAAAAAGATCCGTTTTGATCTTCCTGACAAGACACGTCTCGTTGCTATCGGTGACATACATGGCCAACTCGACCGCTTGCTCGCCTTGATGCAGGAAGTTGATAAATACCGAAAGAAAAACCCTGTCGGGACAGAGCAGATTATTTTTCTTGGGGATTATGCAGATCGGGGGATTGGATCAGCAGAAGTCGTTGAGTATCTTTGCGAACGGAAAAAGAAAGCTAAAAAAAACGGGCAAAAGGAGATTTTCCTTGCCGGCAATCATGAAGAGCTTCTCCTGAAATGCCTGGATGATGATCTGGGAAGGGCCGATCTTTGGTGGCGCAATGGTGGCAAGGAAACCATTCAAAGCTATGCCGATTTCTGCGGCTTCAAATTTGACCCGGACAATCAAAAGAAAATGTTCAAAAAACTAAGAGAGCATTTCCCGGAGGCGCATGCAAAATTCTATCACAAACTGGATAATCTGCACCGTGCAGGCCCTTTAGTCTTCGTTCATGCCGGGATACGCATGGATACCCCCTTAAAAGATCAGAAAGAGGAAGATCTTAGATGGATCAGAGCACCCTTTCTAAACTGGAAAGGGGCACCCAAAAAATACCTTGTCGTGCACGGGCATACGATTACACCGGGTTTCAGGCCGGAGGTACTGAAACACCGTATAGGGCTCGATACCGGCAGCTATCGGGCAAAGGGGAAGATTACGGCTGGGATTTTTGAAAAAAACCAGGTACGCTTTATCAGCAGCGGAACAAAAAAGAACTTCAAAACCAGCTCTTTTTCATGACGTCACGAGGTTTCTGCTTTCTCCAGCTTTCGCACACGATTGAGCAATAAAATCGCGAGCAGAACACCAACCAAGGCGCATCCGCTCATCAGCAGGAAACTATAGGCTGGATCCATTTCATATAAGAGCCCGGCTAACATCGTCAAAACGCCAAAGAAAATACCCATGGAGAGGCTGTCATAAAGCCCTTGCGCCGAGGCGGATATATTGGGGGGGACACGTTTCGTCATATAGGCGATCAATGACATATACAGAAGAGCGAAGGTCAGTGCATGTAGCAGTTGCGCAAAGACAAGCAAAGGCAGAGCTTCGGCAAATGCCAGAACTGACCAGCGCAGAACGGCACCGCAGCCTGCAACGATAATCATCGGCATCGCCCCGAACCGGTCAATGAGCTTTCCCGACTGGCTAAACATGATGATCTCTGCCACCACTCCGATGACCCAAAGCACCGTGATCATCATGTTACTGTAGCCCAGAGACTTCCAGTAAATCGCGCTGAAGCCGTACAAAGCGGCGTGGGTTGCCAGCAGCAACGCAACCGTTATCAGAAAAAGCGGAAAATTCGGCAATTGCAAGGGCCTGAAGAACGGAACAGTTTCCTTCTCGGGTTCCGTATAAACCTTTGGCGTAAAGTAGGCGGCAATCACCAACGTCACCGCAGCGAATAGTATGGAATAATATATAGCCTGCAGACCATATTGATCGGCGAGATACCCGACCACGAGGGAAATGAGCATAAAACTCACCGATCCCCATTTACGAACAGATCCGAATTTAATGTCCAGCAACTGGGACAATCGCATGGTCAGGCCATCGGAGAGCGGAACTCCTGTGGAAAGAGCGGCACCGGCAACACCCCAGATCACCATATACAGAACCCAGCCTTCCAGCCACGGCAACAGAACAAGACCAAGCAGGACGATCCCGGCCAGAGCAATCATGATCTTTCTGCGATCCCCGGTCGCATCAGCAAGCCAGGCCGTCGCGGGAACAATGATCAGCTTGAGCCAATAAGACATTCCTAGGACCAGACCAACATATTCAAGCGAAATTTGCCCCTCAAGCCAGCGTGGCCAAAGAGGAATGGCAATCCCGTAAACTGCAAAAAAAGCGGAATAGTAACCGCTTAACCGGAGCTCCGCCGATTTTTTGGAATAGTCGATTGTCTGCATGAATAGTCCAACTGAGAGGAGCGAAGATTATCCTGATTGGGCTTTTGGCACCAGCAGGAAATCATCTGATGACAGCAACATGCTCACTTTTTCCATTTACATTCCAAAGAATATAAATATATATTCCAAGGAATATTTATGGAGATTACTATGAACAGAAGACGGTTTTTAAAAACACTGGGCGGCACTGGCATCGTTTTCGCGGCGGCGGCAAGCGGCCTTTCCCAATGCGATCAAATGCCGGAAGAAGCCGTTCAGGCCTGGAAAGGTCCGAATGCTGAGCTGAAAGATCGGGAATGGATTTTATCGCATGCACTCCTCGCACCGAACCCCCACAATATGCAGTCCTGGATTGCCGATCTGCGTGAGGACAATGTGATAACCCTTCTCGCGGACAACAAACGTCTCCTGAAAGACACTGATCCCTATTCACGGCAAATTACAATCGGTCAGGGCACTTTCCTGGAACTATTATCAATTGCCGCCAAGGAGAAAGGATATCTTCCCAAGATCGATCTTTATCCTGAAGGTAGCCCAGAAGAGACGGTATTCGAAATCGGGAATTGGCCTATCGCAAGGATCACGCTTGTTCCATCTTCTGCGGTCCAGAAAGATCCTCTTTTTCAGAATATTCGCGATCGCCGATCCAACAAGGAGCCCTATGAAGCTCATGCTTTGGGGCCGGAACATCTTAAAAAACTCCAGTCTATGGAAAAATTCAACGACCAGACACTGGGCTTCGCAACCGCGCAAGAAGAGGTCTCCTATTTCAGAAATCTGGCGAAAGACGCCATGGTCACCGAAATCAAGACACCTCGTACTTACAAAGAGAGTATCGACAGAACCCGAATTGGTGCTGATGAGATTCTTCAACATCGAGATGGTATTGATCTTCATGGGCCATTTTTCTGGTGGTTGAAAACACTGGGATTAATGTCAGCAGAGAAAGCCATGACACCTGGCACCATGGCTTATCAAGGAGGACTGGATTACGCGCTGGGTTGGTCCCAAAACACCTTTAGCATGGGGTGGCTTATTACAGAAAATAACAGCCGCGTTGCACAGGTGAATGCGGGCCGGACCTATGTTCGCTTGAACCTTCTCGCAACCCGTCTAGGTGTCTCCATGCATCCTGTCAGTCAGATCCTTCAGGAATATCCGGAAATGAAACCCCTGCAGGATCAGTTTAATAGACGACTGGGTCTTGAAGGGGACCAGCGCGTCCAGATGTTTTTCAGGATCGGTTATCAGAAAAGGCCTGCCCCCTCGCCTCGCAGAAATCTCGCTGATATAGTGAGGGCATGAATGAGAATAAAGCAAAATCCACTGCACCTGCCCTAGAATTCCGGATCATCAACTGGATCGGGATTATTGAACAGTTGAGCAGCGCCAAGGCCCGGCAACTTCTTGAGGGAACCAATGTTCCCATGCCGCAATTTATCCTGCTCAACCATTTCAGCCACAGGTCGGATGAGGGCAAGACAGTTACCGGAATCTCTGCCGCCATGCAGCAACCCCAGCCTGGAATTACTAAGACAATAGCCAAGCTGGTGGCAAAAGGGTTTTTAAAAGAGGAACCAAACCCGGAGGATGGCCGTTCCAAGCTTCTCTTCCTGACGCCAGCAGGGATTGAAGCCCATCAATTTGCCGGGCAGCGCCTCAGCGGCTCGATGAGCGGTGTGTTTGATCACTGGAAAGAAGAAGACAAACGGCAGCTTTTTACGTATCTGGACCGACTAAAGATCTATTTAGACGAAAACAGGTAATTTTCAGGGACCCAGTATCTGAAGCTTCTGCCGATCGACGGACAAAGTTAAAGGCGCAACAAGGCCACCGTCTCCATCATATTGACATGGCATGTCTATGGCAGATGTAATTGTTACCTCTGATGTAGTTCTCACATAATCAACAGAGGATAATTTCCAGATCCTGTTTGTTGCCAGCGCCAGGCCATATTTGAGCGCAGCCCAAAAACCTTTATGCTTGAGAACGAGGACATGAAAGGCCTGGTCTGCTAAATCCGCGTCAGGCGCAATTGTAAAAGGCCCACCATAAAGCCGGGCACGAGAGACAATCACAGAAGCGCCGGAATAGGTTTCCCCATCCACCTTCGCGGACACATTCAGGCTTGAAAAACGGCGGACAGCCCGGGTTGCTGCAAAAATATAGGCAAGTGCTCCATATCTTTTTTTCTCATTGGAATTCAACTCTGAAACGGCAAGCGAATCATATCCTGCCCCGACCATAAGCAGAAATCTTTTGTCGCCAGCCCGGCCCGGATGAACGGGCATGCAGAGGCCTTCTTTAAGAACAAGAAAAGCCTTCTTCAGACTTGTTCCGATCCCAAGCTCGCGTGCCAGCACATTTGCAGTTCCCAGAGGAATGATCCCAATAGGCGCCGCCTCTTCTCCAAGCCCTGCAGCAACCTCGGAAATCGTACCATCGCCACCTGCCGCAACAATCACGAGATCCGGATCCTCTTCCTGGCTGGCTTCTCTTGCAATACTGGAAGCATGCCCCGGATACTCGGTTCCTGCCAAAATATATTCCAGGCCTGACCTGGTCATCATTTTGAGGATTTTTTTCAGCTTGTTGCTGTTACGTGCCCCGGAGACCGGGTTATGAATAATCAGATACCGCCGTTTTCCTGCTGTCATCAAACTGACGTCCCCGCGCAATAAAAGCATAATCTAATAGTCATCGAACTGACTCCAATCAGACCGTATGATCTTTTACCAGAATAGTTGGTAAATCAATCCATTTGGTTGCTGTTTCGTTTTATTCTGGATATGAACCAATGAACGCTCAGGCCAGCCCAAGAAAATACCGGACGATCTGGATTTCAGATTTGCATTTGGGCACACCCGGTTGCAAGGCACATTATCTTCTGGATTTCCTCAAACATACCCAGTCGGATACGCTGTATCTGGTTGGAGATATCGTCGATGGCTGGAGCCTGAGGCGAGACTGGTATTGGCCGCAAGAACATAATGATGTGGTCCAGAAGATTTTACGAAAAGCCCGAGGCGGAACCAAAGTCAATTTTATCCCCGGCAATCATGACGAATTTGCCCGTCACTATGTTGGAAACGATTTCGGTTCCATACATGTAGCCCGCGAAATGATCCATGAAATGGCGGATGGACGCCGGTTTCTCGTTCTGCATGGCGATGAGTTTGATGTGGTTGTCAAATATGCCAAATGGCTTGCTCTGTTGGGAGACTGGGCATATGGGCTCTGCCTGAAGCTCAATGATTTTGTCAATCTGGTTAGAGAACGGGTCGGCCTACCCTACTGGTCTTTGTCCGCTTATTTGAAACTGAAAGTGAAAAATGCTGTTCAGTTTATTGCAGATTTCGAAAACGCGCTTGCGGATGTCGCCAAAACACGCGGCATCGATGGCGTTGTTTGCGGACATATTCATCACCCGGAAGTGCGCGATATCAATGGGGTAACCTATTGCAATGACGGCGACTGGGTGGAAAGCTGTTCAGCTCTTGTGGAACATTTTGACGGACGGCTTGAAATTATCCGATGGATCACTCCGGTGTATCAACGGATTGGTTCCGAAGGAAAAGAAGAATGCGCTGTCTCATCGTCTCCGATGCCTGGACTCCTCAAATCAATGGGGTTGTTCGCACCCTCACGACGCTCAAAGACTATCTCACCAAGCAAGGTCATGAAGTCCTCACAATAACACCGGACATGTTTCGGTCGGTGCCTTGCCCGACATATCCCGAAATCCGGCTTTCCCTTTTTCCAGCGTCCAGGATCGCGAAAATTATCGAAGAAGCGCTTCCCTCCGCAATCCATATTGCAACGGAAGGCCCGCTTGGCATGGCTGCGCGTAAATATTGTGTAAAAAGAGGCATCCCTTTTACAACTGCCTTTCACACAAGATTTGCAGAATATGTCAATGCCCGAACCAGGATCCCGGTCTCATGGGGGTATAGTTTCCTGCGCCGGTTTCATGGCCCCTCTTCTGCAGTGATGGTCGCGACGGAAAGTCTCCAGGAAGATCTTGAAAGCAAGGGGTTTAAGAATATTGTCCGTTGGACACGAGGGATAGATACCGACCTTTTTCACCCGCAAGAAAAGGGCCTGCAAAATCTACAACGCCCGCTTTTCATGTATGTGGGGCGGGTCGCTGTTGAAAAAAATATCGAGAGTTTTCTTGCCCTGGATCTGCCGGGTACAAAGGTTATCGTTGGTGACGGCCCGCAACGATCCGAACTGGAAAAGAAATTTCCCGATACCTATTTTGCCGGCATGAAGACGGGATCGGATCTCGCTTTTCATTATGCTGCTGCGGATGTGTTTGTCTTTCCCAGCAAGACCGATACTTTTGGTCTTGTCCTTTTGGAGGCGCTGGCGTCCGGTGTTCCAGTTGCCGCCTATCCTGTCACTGGTCC
>JAKSCD010000322.1 GCA_022360775.1 Sneathiellales bacterium
GCGACCAGGTCTTCAGCACTCATTGTATGATTGACCCGCTCAGTTTCCTGTTCAATGATCGGCCCCTCGTCCAGATCCGGTGTCACATAATGGGCGGTCGCACCGATCAGTTTTACACCGCGTTCATGCGCCTGGTGATAAGGCTTCGCTCCTTTAAAACTGGGCAAAAACGAATGATGGATATTGATAACCCGGCCAAACAGGCGATTTGACAGGGTATCACTCAGGATTTGCATATACCGGGCTAAAATAACCAGATCGGCGTTGGTTTCCTGGACAAGAGAAAGTAGCTTGTCCTCCTGTTCCTGTTTGTTCTCCCGGGTGACAGGCCAATGATGATAGGGAATGCCTTCGCTTTCCGCTGTCTTCCGGTTGTCGTCGTGATTGCAGACAATACCCACGATCTCTGCATTTAACCAACCTGTCCGGATTTGATACAGCAAATGCATAAGGGCATGGTCGAATTTCGAAACCATGACAATAACCCGCGGTTTTCGCGCGGTATCAATGATTTGCAAGCGCATGGAAAATCGTTTTGCTGCAGACTGAAGTGCAGTTTCAAGGCTCTCTTTTGTCACATCATCACGTGTTTCAAAAGCAATGCGCATGAAGAACTGTCCGGTACCTGTATCCCAGAACTGGTTGCTTTGAATAATATTGGCACCATTTGCTGCAAGCTCAGTTGTAACGGCTGCAACAATACCCGGCTTGTCCTCGCAGGACAGGGTAAGGATAAATTCTCGGGTGGACATTGTTTTCTCGGCTTTTGACCAGACAGTTTCGTGATTTATTGAAATTGTTTTAGAGATCTGCGAAGGGGGGTCAAGGCTTAAACGCTAAAAGTTGAAGACATGCACGCTTGATCTTGAGCCTAAGGTATGGGAGCGTTCCCTAAAATAAGGGGACATCATGAAAAATTATCCGACATTCGTATCGCATCTAGAGTGTGCTTATACCGGCGAGATTTTTCCTGCGGGAAAAATACATGGACTATCGTCAGCCGGGAAACCATTGATTGTTAAATATGATCTTGATGCGATGGGAAAAAATATCTCCCGTGACGAGATAACTGACAGGCCCGAAGGTTTTTGGAAATACCGGGAGCTTCTGCCTGTTCAGAAAGCGGAAAATATTGTCTCCCTCGGAGAAGTTGTAACTCCGATCATACCGCTAAAACATAGTGTAGGAACGGCAAATACGGTTTTTGTGAAAGATGAAGGACGGCTTCCCACCGGATCGTTCAAGGCCCGAGGGCTAGCACTGGCAGTCTCCATGGCAAAAGAACTTGGGCTTGGGCATCTGGCTATGCCAACAAACGGTAACGCGGGTGCTGCAATGGCAGCTTACGCTTCACAGGCGGGGCTCAGAACAACAATTTTCTGCCCGGATGACACACCGGAAATCAATGTTTCGGAAATCGAACTTCAGGGGGCAGATGTCTACAAGGTCAACGGTTTGATAAATGACTGCGGCAAAATCGTGGGAGAGGGAAAAGAAAAGGTCGGCTGGTTTGATGTTTCGACCCTGAAAGAGCCTTACCGTATTGAGGGTAAGAAGACCATGGGCCTTGAGCTTGCGGAGCAGTTCAATTGGGAGCTTCCGGATGTGATTTTTTACCCGACCGGCGGAGGCACTGGCCTGATCGGGATGTGGAAGGCTTTTGCGGAGCTTGAAGCTTTGGGATGGATTGGATCGAAGCGCCCCAGAATGGTCGCTGTTCAGGCGACCGGATGTGCGCCGATCGTAAAAGCTTACAGGGACGGGGAGGAACATGCGCCTTTGTGGGAGAATGCCAAAACTGTTGCTGCGGGAATTCGGGTTCCTGTTGCGGTTGGCGATTTTATGATTTTACGGGCGGTCAGGGAAAGCGGCGGATTTGCTATCGATGTTTCTGATGAATTGATAATCCGGTCCCAGATGAAGATCGCTAAAGAGGAAGGTTTGATTTTATGTCCGGAAGGAGCCGCAACGGTTGCTGCTTATGAGCAGTCACGTTCTCAAGGAATGATTTCAACAACGGATAAAGTGGTTCTCTTTAACTGTGCGACCGGTCTTAAATACCCAATGCCAGCAGCCAGGAAATTTCTCGATCGGCATAGACCAATTGATTATTCAAAATTCTAAACTCTATTTTTCCAGCAACGCTTTTTTGCACTGTGGGTGACCTTCCGGAAACAGATGCACCTGATGCGCAAAACCGTTCCCATCACTCAGTGTGACATTTTGAAATCCAAGAATGGTGAGCAAATCGAGGAAAGTCAGCCGATCTGCAGCATTGGATTGGGCGAAAATCGGAGTTGTTCTGGCGCTGGTCGTGAGTTCTGCAAGAACGGCACGCGAGCGGTAAATGGTATTTAGATATCCATCCTGTTTTGCAATGATCATCAGTTTATGGGATTGACCACCTTTGGCAAATACTGCGTAAGGGGTCGCATAGGGCTGTTTCTGATTGCCGGTTTTGATGCCGATGATGAAACCGATGCGCCGCTTTTTATTGGCATCCGGTAACGGATTGACTTTGGCGCAATATACTTCGACCAGCTGCGGTGCGGGATAATAACGGCCAATATATTTGTCAGGTGCGTTTTGGGCGGAAACACTATTTGCACTCAATGTTAGCGTGACGGCGAAAATGGCAAAAAGTGATTTCATTCCTGTTCTTCCTTCCAGCAAATACAGGCCTCAATCCTCAAGACTTAAATCAGAACTCTATCTATTTCCATGGGCAATTTGAACAGACGCAGGATGGGCGCGCAAAAAACCCATTGCAATTGTCCCCAAAAGCGGACCGACGGCCAGTGGAAGAAAAGCCCATTCCCATCCATATTGCGCTGCCATCCAGGGCGTGAGGTGAATAGAGAAAAGACTTATCAGAAAACCGGTGCAAGTCTGAATAGTGAGCATGGTACCAAGGATATTCGGGGGACTAAGCTCGATAATGCAGGTTGAAAATTGTGCACTATCTGCAATAACGGTTATGCCCCAAATGGTACAGATTGCCAAAATCAATAAAGGGGAGGAACCAAAGGAAAGGCCAATAAAAGCAGCACAGGTTCCGCTGATAAGCATGGCGCCCATGGTTACAGTTGTTCGGCCCAGCTGATCACTGAGCCGCCCTGCCAAGATACTGCCAACGGAACCAACGCCGATCACGAGAAATGTTCCAAGACTTGCGTAAAACTCTCTGGGTTCGGTATTGGATCTTGTAAAACTTTCGAGCAAAAAGATCCCGATCCACGCCCACATGGCATAAAGCTCCCACATATGGCCAAAATAACCAAAGTTGGCGAGGCGAAGAGGTTTGTTTTTCCAGCTTTCAAGAGCAAGCGACAAATTGAAAGGAGGCGCTTTGGCGAGTGGTGCCCCAAGATGAACGAACTGAATAAGCAATGCTGAAAACAAAGCGAGAATAGTGCAGCCTAAAATGGTGGCCTTCCAGTCCAGCCAATTCAGGTCCGCTGTATTGATAAGATGGGGCATGGCACTGCCAAAAGTGAGAGCACCGACAAGAAGACCGACCAGCAGGCCGGCATCCTGTTTTGCCCATGTAGATATCATTTTCATGCCGACAGGATATATACCGGCCATGGAAGCCCCTGTAACAACACGCAGCAGAATAACTATCCAGGAAGTGGGATCAACGATCAGGATAAGTCCGTTTGCCAAAGCTGCTATCAAGGCTGATATTGTGAACATTCTTTTGGAGGGCACTCGATCCGCCAAACTGAAAAGAGCACTGATCAGTGTCCCCAGAACGAATCCCATTGCCACACCGCTTGAAAAGAGGGAGGCCTGAAAATCACTGATGGGGAAAGAAGCCTTCAGGGATGGAATAACAGCGGTTGCTGAAAACCAAAGGGAAAGGGCACAGACCTCAGCCAGGGCGAGCAAGCTAATCGAGAACCATTTTCGCCGAAAAAACGGGATGTTGGGTGTGTTAATCATTCAATGATCTATAATTGGCAGTATTCAAGTTTGCAAAAAATATAAATGTGAGCGGTCAAATGAAACTGTATCTTCCAGTTTTTTCTTGTTTTCCAACCAGAATTTCGCGATAACGCGCCATCATTTTATGGCCCATGAGGGTTTTGTTGGATTGGCGAAGTGAATGGCTGAAACATCTGAAATTGTCGAAATGCATCCCGTTGACCAGCAGCAGGAAAAACCGGATTATTTTGTTCAGAAAGATGGGATGCTCTTTGCAGGAACCCACTTGATCGTTGATCTTTGGGACGCCTCCTCTCTCAATGATAAAAGCCTGATCGAAAAAACTTTGCGCGAATGTGTCGAGGTGGCTGGTGCTACACTTCTGCATTTTCATATTCATCAGTTTGAGCCAAATGGCTTATCTGGCGTTGCGGTGCTTGCCGAAAGCCACATCAGTTTTCACAGCTGGCCGGACACCGGTTATATGGCGCTGGATATTTTTATGTGCGGTAACACCGAGCCTCATAAATGTATCCCGATCCTTAAAACTGCTTTTGAAGCCAAAACCGTTCAGATTAACGAGATCAAACGGGGCATCCTTTCATGATAGAGGTTTTTGATGAAGGCCTGCATTCCGGAGTGAATCTGGCGCTGGATGTTGGCAAGATTCTCTATAGAGATAAAACCAAGCATCAGGATCTGGTCATTTTTGAAAATACCACTTTTGGCCGGGTAATGTCTCTTGATGGTGCGATCCAGACTACCGAACATGATGAATATATGTATCATGAGATGTTTGCCCATGTTCCCATTCTGGCGCATGGAAATGTCGGTAAGGTGCTAATTATCGGTGGTGGTGACGGTGGCGCAGCCCGTCAGGTTTTGAAGCATCGGAATATCGATGTCACTCTTGTTGATATCGACCGTACCGTTATTGATCTTTCCATCAAATTTCTACCCAATATTCATGGCGGAGCCTTTGATGATCCCCGGATGTCAGTGATTGTTGCTGATGGATGCCGATTTGCGAAGGAAACATCTGACAAATGGGATGTGATCATCATTGATTCTACTGACCCCCATGGACCAGGTGAGGTATTATATACTCAGGAGTTTTACGCGGATTGCAAAAACTGCCTGACGGATGGCGGTATTATTGTCACGCAAAATGGTGTCCCTTTTGTACAGAGTGAAGAGCTTCGCAACAGTTATGATCGCTTGGGCGCTCTTTTTCAGGATGTCAGTTTTTATATGGCGACAATTCCAAGTTATGTCGGTGGACCACTTGCTTTCGGCTGGGCAACCGACAATAAAAAATTGAGAAATATGTCTGAAGGAGATCTTGCGAACCGCTTCCTTGAGGCAGAAATCGAAACCCACTATTACACACCGGATGTCCATAAGGCATCTTTTGTTCTGCCGCTTTATGTGAAAAAAATCCTGGGCGCTGAAAAACCCTAGCACTCCACCACATTCACAGCGAGACCTCCTTGCGAGGTCTCTTTATATTTGCTCAGCATATCGATACCGGTTTGCCGCATGGTTTCAATCACTTCATCAAGGGACACCACATGTGTCCCATCGCCGGAAAGTGCAAGGCGGGCGGCATTGATAGCTTTCATCGCCCCCATTGTGTTTCGTTCAATACAGGGGATCTGGACAAGACCGCCGATCGGATCACAAGTCAGGCCAAGATTATGCTCCATGCCAATCTCGGCCGCATTTTCCACCTGTTCATTTGTGCCCCCCAAAACTGCAGTGAGAGCACCGGCTGCCATAGAACAGGCAACACCAACCTCTCCCTGGCATCCAACTTCCGCTGCTGAAATCGACGCTCGTTTTTTATAAATTGATCCGATGGCCGCGGCGGTTAGCAGAAAATTTCGCTTTCCTTCGAGCGTCGCTCCAATACAAAATCTTTCATAATATTTGAGAACAGCGGGAATAACTCCGGCTGCACCATTTGTCGGTGCGGTAACGACGCGACTTCCCGCGGCATTTTCTTCATTTACCGCAAGGGCATAAAGATTAACCCAGTCTAGAACCGTCAAGGGGTCTCGTGAGGCCCGTTCCGGATTTGCCATCAGCTCGCGGTATAAAGTGCTGGCCCTGCGTTTGACATTCAGGCCGCCCGGCAGAATACCATCGGTCTCGCATCCTTTCTGAATGCAATTCAACATGGCATCAGAAACCTTGTCCAGAAAGGCATTGGTTTCATCATTGTTCCGCCAGCAGGTTTCGTTGGTTCGCATAATATCTGCAATCGAGAGATGATGCTGTTTTCCAAGGGCGAGCAATTCTTCTGCAGATGTGAAGGGATAAGGCATCTGGATATTATGCCCCCTGGTTTCAGAACGGTCACCTTCATCCTGTGACACGACATATCCGCCGCCTACAGAGAAATAATCCTTTTTGCATAAAAGATCCCCGTTTTCTGAATAGGCGTAAAAGCGCATACCGTTCGAATGCTCCGGCAGCATTTGATCCTTTAAAAAGAGAAGATGCTCATTTTCAAAAAAAGTGATTTCCTTCTTCCCCCCGAGCCGGAGTTTGTTTTTTGTCCGGATTGTCTCAACCAGTGGGGCAAGCGCATCGGGATCCACAAGAGATGGTCGCTCACCACTTAATCCTGCAAGAACTGCAATATCGGTTCCGTGACCGTGACCGGTAAGGGCAAGAGATCCATATAGTTCTGCAATAACACGGTAGGTTTTATCAAAGACATTCAGGGTTTCCAGAATATCTGCAAAACGCTTCGCAGCACGCATTGGACCCACTGTATGGGAAGAGGATGGGCCAACGCCGATTGTGTAAAGGTCAGTGACACTGATATTGACATCCATCTGGGATGTCGAAACCTGTCCCTTGGTTTGTCCTTGAGCGGGGATGACAGGTGTGACGCTCCCCAGGCCAGTTTTCTTGATTTCTGTCATATCGGCACCCTCCTTCCTTCATGACCGCAGCCATGTTGTCAGTTGATGCCCCCTCTGTCCGTTTACCTGAAAGATGACCGGTAGACCGGGTACCTCTTCGGTGGAGCTTTGGCTCTCTCTCCAGAGTCTCAATCCTGGCAGTACATTTGCCTGAGAGTTTCCGGGGCGGTTGCTCCTTCGGCGCCATTTTAGTGGTCTCTCCCACCAGGACTATCGAGATATTTCAAATCGACCCTATTGCCTGAATGTCGGGCCGTCAAGCGCTATCAGGCCGCGTCAACCCCATCGATTGCATCGCTGCCAGCGATCTGTGATCTCATCAGATCCATCTACAACCTGATACTCTGCATAGGCGGCAGCTGTGATACAGGCGTGATTAGGCAGGATGCGGACCTGACTACCGATAGGGAAATCTGAAGGGGTGTAGGGCGTATTGGTGAGGGAAATCAGCCCATGCTCCTGATTGGAAGAGGTCACCCAGAGATTATCAAAAGGTTTGCAATCTTCCGCGTGACAGACCAGGCCGAAATGTGGATCACCATTTGGATTTACTTTGCCTGGATCAGCGGACAGGGCCAGGCTTCCTGCATCAATCAGGATCCGGTTTTCAGACGAGTTGTGACTGATTACGGTCGATAAGACCGAGAGGGCAATGTCACTGGTTTTACAAACGCCAAGGGCCTGCATCACCATGTCCTGAAAAACATAAACACCGGCTCTGACCTCTGTCACACCGTCAAGGGATCGTGCGAAAGTTACAGTAGGTGTGGATCCCATACTCACAACGGGACACTCAAAACCCGCTTTTTGAATTCGATCTGCCGCTTTGGTGATTGCGGTGCGTTCCTGTTCGGCGATTACAACCATTTCTTCTTCACCCTGACAATAATAGGAGCCGCCGCAATGGGTCATGACACCTTTCATCTGGACGCCCGGTAATTGTGTTAGCGCTTTTGCAACATCAATCAATTCCGGCGCTTCAGGTTTCAGGCCCGCTCTTTTTCCGTCGCAATCGACTTCAACAAGGCAAGGAAATTCAGCGTCAAGCTGCAGGGCACTCGTTGACGCGAGCGTCGCTGCTTCAACAGTATCCAGCAGAAGGATCATATACGCCCCCTTGTCTTGCAGGTGTTTGACCTGTTTCAGTTTTCCTGGAACGATAGAGACAGCATATAAAATATCGGTAATACCATTTTCCAGAAAATACTCGGCTTCATGGAGGGTCGAGACGGTTACTGGCATCGAAAGATCCGGATTAATCCGTCTGGCAATGTCCGCGGATTTGCAGGTCTTAAGATGGGGACGCAGGATGCAGTCGTATTTTTCCAGTCGCTGAGCCAGCAAAGCAATATTCCGATCCAGTATGGATTTATCAAGAATGAGGGCTGGCGTATTCAGATCGGTGAGTTGCATTAACGTCTCCTTATAACCTGGGCAAGTATAGAAAGATCATTGCGTCCGGTAAGAACAGGTGTTTTTATCAGGAAAGGGCAAGAAGAAACAGACTTCTTGGTGGGGGGATCGTGGCGAGAATTGTTTTCGGATGGGAATTTGGGGCCAGCCTGGGGCATGTATATCCCTTGCTGCGGGTTGCTGACGTTCTGAAAAACCGGGGACATGAAGTGATTTTCGTTTGCCGGGATGTGGAACGCTCCTTCGATGTTGTGAAAGCACGGGGGTATGCCCTTATACAGGCTCCTTTTTGGAAAAACCCTCCTCTTCGACATCTTCGATCAATTCCCACGCCTAGCTATGCTGACGTTCTGGCGCGTCAGGGGTTTGCCTATCGCAATACTGTGCGCAGCATGATGTCTGCATGGGATGATATTCTGTCTCTCCTTGAGCCTGATCTGATTATTGCGGATCATAGTCCTGGTCTGAATCTGGCGGTCAGGGGGACAATACCAGTGATCAATATTGGAAATGGATTTACGCTTCCGCCCAGCGAAATGGAAAGCTTCCCACAGATTATTACTAAAGGGAAAAGCCTCGTTTCAGAGCAGCGATTACTTGATATGTTTAATGATCTGCACCGGGAACGGGGTAGGCCATTGATGTCAAAATTGCCCGAGATTTTCGATACAGAAGGTCAATTTGTTTGCACCTTACCTCAACTGGATCCTTATAAGGAACAAAGGCGCCGCCTTCTTTGTGGCCCGTTGGAAGAATGTCTGGATCAGGCGCCGTTGCCGGAAAAGGAGCATATTTTCCTCTACATGGCTAACGAGGCGGAAGACAGTGAAGTTGCACTGCAGGCAGTCAAGGATACCAACTGTTCAGCAACCGTTTATATTCGCGGCGCTTCTGCAGAAAGGCGCAAAAAATTTGCATCAGACGCCGTGAAGATGCTCGATAAACCAGTAAGTTTTTCTGAAATGCTGCCAAAAGCAACTCTGGTTCTGCATTCCGGAGGAGGAGGAACCGCAACTTCCTGCCTTATGACCGGGCGTCCTCAAATAACCTTCCCGCGGCAATCCGAAGCGAACTTATCCGCGAAGCTATTGGTCAAACAGGGATTGGGCCGTCCAGTTCCTCCCTCGATAAAAAAAGAAGAGCTGACAGAAATCATCAGCAGAACTCTAGGAGACAGAGACCTGAAAGATCGATGTCAGCAGGTTGCAGCAAAGATCAGCCAGGGAGATTGGGGACGGGCTCTTGAGAAAGTGACCCGGCGGGCGGAGGAGTTACTCTCCTCCTGAATGATCCGCCGCGCTTTTTCAGTTCATGTTGTATTTTAGAACCCATAAAGGCAAAAGGGCAGCCACTTCCCGGCTACTGCCGTCAAGCTCAATAGCCGTTTGTTTTTCTTTGAGATCAATCCTGACAATACGGCCACTGAACTGACACATTTCTGATGTTCCGTGAGGCCCGAAAATTCCTTTCACTGGACTATCGAGAGCAGCGTCCTCCAGAAGGCCCTTTATCAACAAACCATTTAAAGACCAGTTTTCAGTCGTGAATTTTTGGTCGGAAATCTCGATTTCCAATACAGGGTTTGAAACCCTAAAGGAGTCTCTCTGTTCGAAGCGATTTGGAACAGATGAACTGATTTCTTGAGCGTGTAGCAACAGAACCTCCAGACAAAATTAAAACTGCCTCCAACTATGCAGAGACTGTGCCAAAAATTTTATCCGCGATAAATTATTCAAGCGCGAAGATGAAAAACCGTTAAATCTCGCGAAACAGAATAAAGGACCTTTGTCATTCGGTGTCATTGCAGTCTGTATTTCTGTTCTAGGGGGCCAGATACAGAAGTTTCCGATGCGGATAAATTTGCCGAGTCGGAATTGCCTAACGATCTGATCTGTTCGCGGCGCGATGAATACAAAAAATCAAGCGATTCTCTATTAGCCAGAATCGTCACACTCTTTATTGGTGAATAGAGGCACGGATATCCAATTTTTATGGGAGAATATTCTGAAAGAAGTCACAATTGAAACTTTTGAAAAATAAACAAGGTTAAAAAAGTGATCGAAATGAATAAAAAACCGCAAATTTTGTAATTTTATTTCGCGAAGGGCAAAAAAATGATGATTTGTCAAAAATGACAATTTGTCATTTAGGGAAAAGACTGCTAATAATAGTGCACGCGAGGGAACCGGACAAAAAGATCCGGGCCACGCAAAAGTGACAAGGGGCTTACTTAAGAATTCTATGAATTCTAGGCCAGACTGTCGGGATCTTTATTCTGAAGTTCTAAGGAACGGAGGAAACGTTCTGGCTCTAGTATTTCGCCCACTGACACATTTTCCCAAATGCCCACTCAAGAGGCATGCTGAAAAACAAGATGCCGAGGCCAAGGCATTAATCAATAATAAGGCCAGTCAACCTGGAGAGCCTCCATCCTTTGGATGGGGGTTATTCTTTTGCCGGATTATTTACTTAAAGCGGTGGGTGTTTTTTTTCCGCGTTCTTCTTGGAGCATGCCGCGGATATGCGACGAGCATTTTGCACATTGTGGTGCGGCGCCAAGAGATTCGTAAACATTAGGGACAGAATCAACACCTGTTTCAATGGCGTTTTTCACATCGCGGTCGGTAAATCCGTTGCACAGGCAAACATACATCGACAAATCGGTCCCAAAGAGAAATTCAATGCTTTTTATCTAGTGCTATTAAGAATGATTGTCAATATTATATGTAATCGATCAGAAAAGAGGCGAGGATAACCTCGCCTCTTAAATTCCAGCTTCTTTGGGGGCTGGTTGGTTTTAACCGGCGTAACGCTGGACCAGTTGCTTGCCAAGGGAATTCATGTGAACCTGGTCTGGGCCATCCGCAAAACGAACAGTTCGGGCATAGGCAAAGGCTTCTGCCAGGAACGTGTCCTGGCTGAGACCCATGGCGCCATGCGCTTGTATTGCGCGATCAATTACTGTTTGCGCCATGCTGGGGGCGACGATCTTGATCATGGCAATAATATCTTTCGCGTCCTTATAGGTGCCCTGATCCATCTTCTGCGCGGCTTTCATGGTTAAAAGACGCGCTTGCTCGATATCACAGGCTGATTGTGCAATATCCTCACGGATAGAGCCTTGCTCGCTGATTTTCTTGCCAAAGGCAACGCGGTTTTCAACACGAACGCACATCAGTTCCAATGCACGCTGCGCGCAGCCGATCAGTCGCATGCAATGATGAATGCGGCCTGGACCAAGTCTGCCCTGTGCGATGGCAAATCCTTCTCCCTCACCGCCAATCAGGTTGGAGGCGGGAACCCGTACATTATCAAATCGTACTTCTGCGTGACCATGAGGCGCATCGTCAGAGCCAAATACCTTCATCGGCCGGACAATGGTAACACCAGGTGTGTCTTTGGGCACCAGGATCTGAGATTGTTGTTGATGGCGAGGGGCATTTTTGTCGGTTTTCCCCATGACAATCATGATCTTGCAGCGTGGATCGGGGGCGCCGCTGATCCACCATTTGTGACCATTAATAATGTAATCGCCGCCATCACGCTTGATTTCAGTCTGGATGTTGGTTGCATCCGAAGAGGCGACTGCAGGTTCGGTCATGGCAAAGGCAGACCGGATTTTTCCTTCCAGCAGGGGAAGAAGCCATTCTTCTTTTTGCGCGTCTGTACCGTAACGGGCCAGGACTTCCATATTCCCGGTATCAGGAGCGCTGCAATTGAAAACCTCAGAGCCTATTAATGAACGACCCATGGTTTCCGAAAGAGGAGCATAGTCAAGATTGGAAAGGCCGGAGCCATATTGATCAAATTCCGCAAGGAAAAGGTTCCAAAGTCCAGCATCTTTCGCTTTCGCTTTTAATTCCTCCATGATCGGTGGGATCGTCCAGCGATTTTCAGCATTGTCGATATAGTCATGATAGACTTCTTCTGCCGCATATACGTGCTCATGCATAAAAGAATCGACGCGGCTGCGTAATTCCTCAGATCGTTCAGAAACAGTCAGGCTCATTTTTTTCTCCTGAGTCGGTTGGGATTTGACAGAAATATAGGGTTGGCATTAAAATCATTCAAATTGATAATCTGAATATATAAATATCACAGAAATTTATTTTATGAGATTTCGGAATATAGACTTGAATCTCTTCAGGGTATTTGAAGTCATCTATGATACTGGCAACCTGACGCTGGCTTCGGAAATTCTCAATGTGACCCAGCCCGCTGTAAGCAATTCACTGGCCAGGCTGCGGGATCATCTGGACGATCCGCTTTTTGTTCGCGCTGGAAAACGCATGAACCCGACACCAACAGCAGACCAGCTGATTGTACCTGTCCGAAAGGCGCTACGCTTGCTTGAAGGGGGAGTTGAAAAGCAGGAAACTGTCAATCCTCTGGAAATCAGAAAAACCTTGAGGATCAGTATTGGCGATGTTGGGGAAGCTATATTGCTGCCCAGGCTGGTCGCCGGGATTCGCGCAGAAGCTCCGGGTCTGACATTGCAGGCGTATCAGATGGAAAGGCGGCAAATCTCCCGAAAACTCGCTGCAAATGATCTGGATTTCGCAATTGATATTCCCATGCCCATTGAAGGGCAGCTTAGGCGCCATAAACTTATTGCGGAAAAACATGTCTGCGCCATGTCAAAAACGCATGCGCTTGCAGGATGTGATGCTCTTTCCCTCGAAGATTATCTTCGGGAAGATCATGTCCATGTCTCTTCACGAAAAAAAGGTGGAGGGGTGGCAGATCTTGCGCTATCCGCCCTGGGCAAAAGTAGGAATAACGTCGCGCGCCTTCAGCATTATCAAGCTGCGTTTTCCTTGCTTGCTGAAACCCCTTTTCTTTTGACCGCTCCCTTGTCGCTTGCCCGTCAGTATCCGTGCAGGATTTTTGAGCTTCCATTTGCTGTGCAGGACCTTGAGTTGCAGCTTTACTGGCACGCATCATCCGAACAGTCCGCGGCCAATAACTGGATCAGGGAAAGAATAGTCACACTTCTGGCAGACAAAAAGCTGTTTCCCTGAAAGACGCTTCTTCTTGCATCCCTTATAGGGATATGCAAAACCGCCTTATGGAAGAAAAATTACTTAATGACGAACCGACTTTATACCTGATACCCACACCTATCGGGAATTTGGAGGATATCTCCTATCGCATTATTCGCGTTTTGCAGCAGGTGGATGCGCTTGCCTGCGAGGATACACGCCACACCCGCAAAATTTTTGAGCGATATGAGTTGAAAAGCCCCTCCATCATATTTGCCTGTCATGCCCATAACGAAGACCGGGCAACCGGCCGTATTCTTTCCTTGCTGCGTGATGGTATGTCCGTCGGACTGACATCGGATGCCGGTGCACCCGGGATAAGTGATCCTGGTCAACGGGCTGCAGCTGCGGCAATAGAGGCGGGCTATGCCGTTGAAGTTCTTCCGGGGCCAAGTGCGGTCATTACGGCGCTTACAGTTTCTGGCCTGCCAATTCCTGCATTCAGCTTTCTGGGATTCTTGCCAAGAAGACCGGGCCGTCAAAGAAAAGTATTCAAGGCCTTTTCCGAGACACCTTCGGCACTGGTCTTTTTTGAATCTCCCTTCCGGGTCGCCAAGATCCTGAAAATTGCGCAGGAATGTGTGGGGGACCGATCTGCCGCGGTCTGTGTCGAACTGACGAAAAAATTTGAGAATATCCACAGAGGACGCATTTCCGAACTGATTGAACAGTTTGAAGGCAAGAAAATCAAAGGGGAAGTGACAATTGTCGTTGGGCCGCCTGATCTTGATAAGGATGAGGAAGAGAGTACAGAAGAGTGATCAAAAGAGACCGGATTTGAGCTTAACACTAAAAAATGGTATTTTCCTAATATAGAGAGTGGCTTTAAGGAGAATAACCATGAATGTTGCGAGTATTCTTAAGGGCAAGGGGACGGATATCATTGCTGCAAAAGCAGGAGATGATATCTCTGCAATTGCCAGCCTTCTTGCGGAAAACCGAATTGGTGCGGTTCTCGTTCTTGATGAGGGGCGGCAGGTTCTGGGCGTGATTTCAGAAAGGGATATTGTCAGGGGGCTTGCTGAAAGTGGCGATGCATGTCTTAAATCCGACGTCTCCAGTTTGATGACAAAAAATGTCATCACCTGTTCTCCCTCTGATACCGTGGATCAGGTCATGTCCCTGATGACGGAAAAGAGAATTCGTCACCTTCCTGTGATGGAAGGAAAGGAACTCGTCGGCTTTATCTCGATTGGGGATATCGTGAAGATGAGAATCAGTGAGGTCGAGCAGGAAGCTGCCGCCATGCGCGACTATATCGCCACGGGTTAAGACAGAACCTTTAATGCATGGTGAAGAAAGGGGAGGGCCCGTTCCACGGCTTCCTCGCCTTCCCTGATCATTTCGTCTGCCTTGTCGAATTCCAGAAGCCCGAGATGGGCAAGGCGGGGTGCGATGGTGACATCCGGAGGATCACCTGCAAGCCGGGAGCGGCTCAGACGGTCTTGTACAATATTGAGTGAAGACATCATTACGCCGAAAATACTCGGCTCAGTACCGCTTTTGTCGAAAAAGCGATGCTTCATCAGGTTAAGGGGGGACGGCGCTGAAAATGATTTTTCCATTTCTTCGCTTGCTTTTTCTTCTGCCTGACCGTTCATGCCGACACTGGTCATGCCAAAAACATCAGCGTTCAGATTGATCGCAATAACCAGTCGGGCGCCGAGCGCGCGGCATACGGAAACCGGGACCGGGTTGGTGAGAGCACCATCAATCAGCCATCGGTTATCTATCTTTTGCGGTGAAAAAAGTCCTGGAAGAGCGTAGGATGCGTTGATTGCCTTGGCAAGCCCTCCATGACGGACCCAGATCTCATGGCCTGTTCCAAGTTCTGTTGTAATGGCGGAGAAGGGGATCGGAAGATCTTCAATTTGCTTCTCGCCGACGGCTTCATCGATGAGCCTGAAAAGTTTCTTGCCGGAAATCAGGCCACCGCCGGACAGTCTGAGATCAAGAAAGCGAAACATGCTGGCCTTGCCAAGATCCCGGGCCCATTCTTCCAATGTGTCAATTTCGCCGGCCAGATAAAGGCCACCGACCAGTGCACCAATGGAGGTTCCGCAGACCAGATCCGGTTTGATTCCTTCTTTTTCGAGACGTCGCAATACGCCGATGTGAGCCCATCCACGGGCGACGCCACTTCCAAGGGCAATTCCGATTTTTGGTGCGGGCATTTCTTCTCAAACTTCCTTTGTTTTATAGCATTTTGGCGCAAGCATATTGACGTCTTGTTAATGAAGAAAACTTTTTTTCGTTTTTCCTGTTGACTTGAGAGGGTATTTCGATGATGTTGCGCCTCCCACGACGTGGGGAGCAGGAAATTAGAACATCAAATAATTAGTTTTTTGTTGTTTTAAATGGCAGTTCAGGTTAAATTGATCTTTCCGCTTTTTTGTTAAATTTTCTGTTGACGCCGTTGCCGGTCTGATTATATAAGCTTGGCAACGACGCGGTCGGGACGGCCTGATGATTTAAGTCAGGATATACCGGCAGCGTTTTTTTTGTCCTGATCAATCAGGCGGTTTTTGATTTACATTGTTGATATAGAGAAGGGATACGCGGGCGGCGGCTTGTTTTATTGATTGGTTTTTTGTCGTGACGTGTATTCTGGAAGTTATGTAAGTAATTTGCAGTTCAGCGCTTATTTTATATTTATAGGATGA
>JAKSCD010000116.1 GCA_022360775.1 Sneathiellales bacterium
AGGCCGTTTTCCCGATCCTGCAGGACAGGATCGGTATGGGGATCATTCTCCTGATTGCCTTTGTTGGTATTCCGCTTTTTGCAGATAGCTACATTATCGGCGCGATCATGACACCGTTCCTGATCCTGGCACTTGCGGCTATTGGACTGAATATTCTTGTGGGATATGCGGGTCAGATTTCATTGGGCACAGGCGGCTTTATGGCTGTTGGCGCTTTCGCCGCCTATAAATTTGCCACATTCACCATTACCATTGGTGGCGTGGAAGGAACACTGCCTCTTATCGTGACCATATTGCTCGCAGGCGTCGTTGCAGCGATCGTCGGAATTATGTTTGGTATTCCAAGCCTGCGCATTAAGGGATTCTATCTTGCTGTGGCAACGCTGGCAGCCCAGTTCTTTATTGAATGGCTGTTCGTGAAAGTGGGTTGGTTCACCAACTACAGTCCTTCCGGTGTGATCACAGCGCCGCCGCTTGAAGTTATGGGGTATCTGTTTGATACACCGGCCGAGAAATATATCTTTACTCTTACATTTGTGGTGGTACTCGCCATCTTCGCCAAAAATCTGGTGCGCAGCCATATCGGCCGCGGCTGGATGGCAATCCGGGATATGGATATTGCCGCTGAGATTATCGGCTTTAGGCCCTTGCAGACCAAACTTTCAGCTTTTGCTGTCAGTTCTTTCTTCTGCGGTATTGCTGGTGCGCTTTGGGCTTTTGTCCATCTTGGAACGGTGGAGCCGGAAGCCTTTAACATCAACCGTTCTTTCGCCATCCTGTTCATGGTGATCATCGGCGGTATGGGCAGTATCCTCGGATCTTTCATTGGTGCAGCTTTTATTACATTGCTGCCGATCTTCCTGAACAATGTTCCGCCGCTTATTGGCTGGAATATCGGTGTGGACATGGTTGCTCACCTTGAGTTCATGATTTTCGGTGTGCTGATTATCTTTTTCTTGATTGTTGAGCCACACGGGCTCGCAAGACTATGGACTATTGGTAAGGAAAAACTGAGATCCTGGCCTTTTCCATATTGATCTGTCGCCAAAAGGCGGCCAGAGTTACCTGGTCGCCCGTTGGTGATAGAAATTAATCTCTTGGCGGCCTGGCCGCGACTATTTGCAAGAGTATATCTGGGAGGAAAAATATGAGTTTGAAGAAATTTGTACTCGGTGCCTTGGGAGCAGCTGTGCTGGCAGCTCCATTCTCTGCACCAGCACCAGCTCTGGCTGAAGACACACTGTATCTTCCAAAGCTTGTGTATCGTACAGGTCCATTTGCGCCAGGCGGTATTCCGACAGCCAACGGTGCGGTTGACTACTGGGCCATGATCAACGAGCGCGATGGCGGCGTTGGCGGTGCGAAAGTAATCGTTGAAGAATGTGAGTTCGGCTACAACACTGACCGTGGTGTTGAATGTTACGAACGTACAAAGAACAAAAATAATGGTGGTCTGATTTACCAGCCTTATTCAACTGGTGTGACTTACGCACTGGCTGACCGTACCCGTACGGATAAAATCCCGCTTCTGACAATGGGTTATGGCCGCGCAGATGCAGGCATCGGTAAAGCGTTCCCATGGGTTTTCCCTCTGATGACCAACTATTGGGGTCAGGCAACAGGGATCATGAAATATATTGCCGCTCAAGAAGGCGGTGGTGTTGAAAAGCTGAAAGGCAAGACTATTGCCTATGTCTATCTTGACATTGCCTACGGCAAGGAAGCTATTCCGATTGTTCGCTCAATGTCTGAAAAATTCGGCTTCAAGCTGAAAGAATATCCGGTTGTTTTCCCGGGGCTTGAGCAGAAAGCTACCTGGTTGCAGATCCGCCGCGCCAAGCCTGACTATATCGTCATGTGGGGCTGGGGTGTCATGAATCAGACAGCCATCAAGGAAGCCGCAAAAATCAAGTTCCCGGCTGAAAAATTCATTGGTAACTGGTGGGCCGGTGCCGAACAGGACACTATTCCTGCCGGTAAGGCTGCTGTTGGATATAAAGCAGCGGCATTTGGCCAGCCTGGCATGGATTTTCCGGTTATTCAGGACATTGTGAAACATGTCTATGACAAAGGAAATGGTAAAGGGAAAGACAATCTTGGTCAGGCTCTTTACAACCGTGCTGTTCTGACACAGGTCGTCATCCATGCCGGTATTTTGGCAGCCCAGGAAAAATTCGGTGTTAAAGGAATTAGCGCTGAACAGCTCCGCTGGGGTATGGAAAACCTTGTTATGGATGATGCAATGGCGACCAAGCTCGGTGTTAAAGGCATGGCGCCGAACCTGAAGCCTAGCTGTGCTGACCATATCGGTGGTGGTTCTTTCTACATTCAGCAGTGGGATGGTAAGAAATGGAACAAAGTGTCTGACACTCTGACTCCAATGGAAGACCTGATCCTGCCAGCGATGCAGGATTCTGCCGACAAATACCTGAAGGATAAAGGTCTTAGCGCAGCGTCTTGCGGCTAATATCTGACAAGTAACTTTTTAAGAGAGAGTCTTGCTTATGAATGCGACAAGCACCCCCCTTTTGCGGGTCAATAATATCGAGGTCATTTATGACCATGTTATCCTTGTCTTGAAAGGCGTCTCGCTGGACGTCACAGAAGGAAGTATTGTTTCTATTCTCGGTGCCAACGGCGCCGGCAAGACGACCTCTTTGAAAGCCATTTCTAACCTCCTCCGCTCCGAGCGCGGGGAGGTTACGAAAGGAACTATTGAGTATGAAGGTCGGGATATTACCGAAAAATCTCCGGCTGAACTTGTTACAGAAGGTGTTATCCAGGTGATGGAAGGCCGTCACTGTTTCGAACATCTGACGGTTGAAGAAAACCTGCTGACAGGCGCCTATACTCGTAAAGGCGGACGGGCTGTCATTAGTGAAGAGCTGGAAAAAGTATATCACTATTTCCCGCGCCTTAAAGAACGCCGCACATCCCAGGCCGGTTATATTTCCGGTGGTGAGCAACAGATGGTTGCCGTGGGCCGTGCATTGATGGCGAAACCAAAACTTATTCTGCTGGATGAGCCGTCCATGGGACTGGCTCCGCAGCTTGTTGAAGAAATCTTCGAGATCGTGAAACGCCTGAATGAGGAAACGGGAGTAAGTTTCCTTGTGGCCGAGCAGAATGCGACGATCGCCCTTAAATATGCCCATTACGGTTACATTCTTGAAAATGGCCGTGTGGTTATGGACGGGGCTGCTGAAGATCTGTCCAACAATGAAGATGTTAAAGAATTTTACCTTGGTCTTGGCGGTGATGGCCGCAAGAGCTTCAAGGACGTGAAACATTATCGCCGCCGTAAGCGTTGGCTGGCATAACTCCACCCTCACAACAACCGAATACGTAAAACGAGAGTTCCGATGACAGGTGCAGGTAAATATTACGACGAGCTTGAAACACGGGAACCATCCGTTCGCCTTGAGCAACAGATGAAAGCCCTGCAGGAGCAGATCGCTCATGCAAAAGCAAATTCAGAATATTTTGGTGAAGTGCTGAAAGACGTCGATCCTGCATCGATCCAATCAATGGAAGCTCTTGCCACTTTGCCGGTAACACGCAAATCCGATCTGATAGCCAAGCAGCAGGCCAACCCCCCTTTAGGAGGGTTGAATGCTGAAGCAGTTGGTGATGTCGCCAATGTCTTTATGTCACCGGGCCCAATTTTCGAACCAGGCCAGTCGGTAAAAGATTATTTTCGGATGGGCCGTGCCATGTGGGCTGCAGGTTTTCGTCCTGGCGATCTTGTATATAACACATTCTCCTATCACATGACCCCGGCCGGTCACATGATGGAAAGCGGTGCCCAGGCGGTTGGCTGTCCTGTTTTCCCGGCAGGTATCGGGAACACGGAAATGCAGCTTCAGGCGATTGAAGCACTGAAGCCGCGCGCTTATGTCGGAACACCTTCCTTCCTGAAAATCCTTCTGGAAAAAGGCAAGGAAGCCGGTGCGGATCTGTCTTCTATCAAGGTCGCAAGTGTCGGCGGTGAAGCCTTGCCGCCCTCCTTGCGCCAGACTTTGCAGGATCTTGGAATTGAACTGGTAATCCAGTCTTATGGGACCGCGGATCTCGGCCTGATCGCCTATGAGACGGAAGCCATGGAAGGCATGACTATCGATGAGGGGGTTATCGTTGAGATCGTTCGCCCTGGCACCGGAGATCCTGTCGCGCCTGGTGAAGTAGGTGAAGTTGTTGTAACAAGCTTCAACAAGACTTATCCACTGATCCGCTTCGGTACCGGAGATATGTCTGCGCTGATGGAAGAGGGCAGCACATGTGGCCGGACAGGTCCGCGGATCAAGGGCTGGATGGGACGTGCAGACCAGACAGCTAAAGTCAAAGGCATGTTTATTCATCCCGGACAAGTTGTTGATGTGCAAAAACGCCATGAAGAAATCCGGAAAGTCCGCCTCGTTGTGACTAGCGAAAACAATGTGGACGCCATGACCCTTCATTGCGAGGTGGAAGAGGGCAGTGAAGCCTTGAAAGCCGAAGTCGAAGCCTCTGTCCAGAGCATGTGCAAAGTGCGCGGCGGCGTTGAATTTGTTGATGTCGGTAGCCTTGCCAATGACGGCAAGGTTATTGATGACGCCCGGTCCTACGAATAATCCCGGTTCGTGACGACAATTCGTCACAGGGACAATACTTGCGACAAAGAGAACATTCCTGTAGTCAGGGAATGTTCTCTTTTTTATTGAAATATAACGAGTGTGAATGACCCTTATCGCTGACAATCTTCGCTGTATCCGCCAGGATCGTGTGATTTTCAAGGGGTTGGGATTCACTCTTGGGCCTGGGCAGGGAATTTGGGTCAAAGGCAAAAACGGGGCAGGAAAATCTTCTCTTCTTCGAATGATTGCCGGTCTTTTAAAACCGTCAAAGGGAACCATAACCTGGAAAGATGTGGATACTCAGGAGGAACCTGAAAGCTTTCGCCAGGACTTTCGCTATATCGCTCATCAGGACGCCTTGAAGCCAGTGTTATCCGTCAGGGAAAATATTGAATTCTGGGCACAGTATCACGGCGGAGACAAGGTTGCGGGCGCGCTGAAACTCTTTGAACTTGAACATCTTCAGGACACTCCTGCCCAAATTCTCTCTGCAGGTCAAAAAAAACGCACAAACCTTGCCCGTCTCGTCGCAAGCCCGGCGCCGCTCTGGATCCTGGATGAGCCATTGAGTTCACTGGATACCCACTATATTGATCTTTTTACCGATCTCTTGCGCGAACATCTTGAGGGGGGAGGGCTTGCTCTTCTTGCGACCCATCAGACGATTGACCTTCAGCGTGTCACGATATTCGACCTGGACAACCTGAAAGGGGTTGTTTGATGAGCGCTTTTTTTCGCATTTTCAGCAGGGATGTGCGGCTGGCTGTGCGGCAGGGCAGCGCTCTGACCATGACCCTTTCCTTTTTTGTCATCGCCGTCACCCTGTTTCCGTTAGGAGTGGGACCCGAGCTTAGTATTTTAGCCAGAATTGGTCCCGGAGTTTTGTGGGTGGGGGCGTTGCTAGCCTGCATGCTGACACTGGACCGTATCTTTCAGGCGGATTATGAAGATGGATCGCTTGACCAGCTTATGGTCGGTACCTTGCCTGTTGAACTCATGGTTCTCGCCAAAATTCTCGCTCATTGGCTGACGGCGGTGGTGCCCTTGATTATAATCACACCGGTTCTGGCCATAACCTTTAATATGCCGCTCGATAGTCTGGGGGTTATGGCACTTTCCCTGCTTCTGGGGTCACCGGTCCTCAGTTTGATCGGATCGGTTGGCGCGGCCCTGACCGTTGGTATGAGACGAGGGGGCGTGTTGTTGTCTCTTCTTGTCCTGCCTTTATATATTCCAGTATTGATATTTGGAGTGGCCGCTGTCGAAGCTGCGATTGCGCTGCTTCCGGCTGGATCTCATTTGCTGCTTCTGGCGGCATTTTCAGCGGGATCCCTGGTCATTTGCCCTATTGCATCGGCAGCGGCATTGCGTCTGGCTGTTGAGTGAGGCTTTTGATAGGATAGCGCCGTGGAAACGAGGAGTGATTGATGGCAGTGGATCTGCACAGATTTGCCAATCCGGCACGCTTTATGCGCTTAACCGATGCGATTTTTCCCTGGTCGCTCGGCTTAACGGTGTTGCTATTGGCATCAGGGCTTTATTATGCGCTTATTGCCTCTCCTCAGGATTACCAGCAGGGTGAGACTGTCCGCATCATGTTTGTTCATGTCCCTGCAGCGTGGATGGCACTCAGCGTTTATTCCATGATGGCAATTTCGGCGGCGGTCGGCTGGATTTGGAAACACCCGGTTGCGGATTTATCAGCGAAAGCCGCAGCAC
This sequence comes from Sneathiellales bacterium, assembly GCA_022360775.1. Taxonomy (GTDB): domain Bacteria; phylum Pseudomonadota; class Alphaproteobacteria; order Sneathiellales; family Sneathiellaceae; genus Sneathiella. Next base: position 6,333 of record JAKSCD010000116.1, read on the forward strand.
CGGCGGGAGCATGTTTTTGCTTCCTTGCGCTGGTTACCGGAGCGTTATGGGGGCAACCCATGTGGGGCACTTATTGGGTATGGGACGCCCGTTTGACCAGCATGCTGATCCTGTTTTTCCTGTATCTTGGATATATGGCGATCTGGGAAGCTTTTGATGACCAGTCAAAGGCAGCAAAGGCTGCAGCTATTCTGGTCATAATTGGGGCAATTAATATTCCTGTCATTAAATTTTCCGTGGACTGGTGGAATACGCTGCATCAGCCGGCCAGCGTGGCAACCATGGAAGGACCGAAAATTCATAGCTCCATCCTGACGCCTCTGCTTTTGATGGCCGGGGCTTATACTGCTTTGTTTGTGACGATTTTTATCATCCGGGTAAAAGCAGAAATTCTTGATCGACGCTTGCGAATTATGCGGATGAATCAGGTACAGGAAAAGGGCCTGAAAGGATAACTATGACCCTCAGTTTCCTCGCGGCATTGTGACGCATTATTGTTCGCAACAGCTGGAAGTTTGACTAAGGGACCATATACTACTCAGGTATTATAATATGAGCTTAGAGAGTTTAGGGTAGTAAAGCCGATGCAAGAATTTCTGAACATGGGTGGTTATGCAGAATTTGTCTGGCCTTCATACGGGGTTTCTGTATTGCTGCTTGTCGCGTTGGTTATTGCGAGTGTCCGGAGATTACGCCGGGTGGAACGAGATCTGAAACCGTTTGAAGACGCACGCAAAGCGAGGCGCAGGCGTCCTGCCCGGCAAGAAAGTATGTCCTCATGACCCGTAAACGTCGTCGTTTGTATTTTGTCTTTGCTGCTGTGGCCGTTCTTGGCCTGGCTGCAACCTTGGTTCTGATGTCCTTTGAAGACAGCCTTGTTTTTTTCAGAAGCCCGTCAGATCTGGCTGAAAAACCCATGCCCGCAGGCCGTAACTTCCGTCTCGGCGGGCTTGTGGCGGAGGGCAGCGTTGTCAAGGACGGCGTTGAAATTCGTTTTGTTGTCACGGATATGGCCGAGAATGTCCCGGTTCGCTTTCGTGGCCTTATCCCCGATCTCTTCCGTGAAGGACAAGGGGTCGTTGCCGAAGGGCAGCTTGATGAGCAGGGCGTTTTTGTTGCCAGCAATGTCCTTGCCAAGCATGATGAGAATTATATGCCGCCTGAAGTCGCTGAAAGCCTGAAAAAAGCGGGCCATTGGGAGCCAAAATCGGAACAAGAGGAGGCTAACTGATGACTGCAGAAATCGGACAGTTTTCCATTATTCTGGCGCTGATCGTTGCCATCATGCAAGGGGTCGTGCCCCTTTACGGTGCTGCGAAGAACAACGCTTCTTTGATGGCTTTTGCCGGAACGGCGTCATTTGTACAATTTGCAGCAGTGACGCTCGCTTTTATTGCGCTGACGGCTGCTTATGTTTCCAGTGATTTTTCCGTCCTGAATGTCGCCAAAAACTCTCATTCCCTGAAACCGATGCTGTATAAAATCAGTGGAGTCTGGGGTAATCACGAGGGATCGTTACTGCTTTGGGTCTGGATCCTGGCATTTTTCGGATATGCCGTCGCTGCTTTTGGAAAAAATCTGCCCACCAGCCTGAAAGCGCGCGTTATTGCAGTACAGGGCCTTGTGGGCGTCGGTTTTTTACTGTTTATCCTATTTACCTCCAATCCTTTTGAAAGGATTGATCCGGCGCCTTTTGATGGCAAGGGACTTAACCCCCTGCTTCAGGATCCGGGTCTCGCATTTCATCCTCCTTTTCTTTATCTGGGTTATGTGGGGCTTTCAATTACCTATTCCTTTGCCATTGCGGCACTGATTGAAGGTAAGGTGGATCCTGCATGGGCCAGATGGGTGCGCCCCTGGACCCTGGCCGCCTGGGGTTTTCTCACTCTCGGGATAGCTCTTGGATC
>JAKSCD010000424.1 GCA_022360775.1 Sneathiellales bacterium
AGAGGGACAGGGTGAGGGAAAATAAAATTAAGGAATTGCCTTTTAGTTCCCCTCACTCCTTATACCCGCAGGGTACTCCTCCCAGTGGGAGAGGGGGCTAGTCTGGTGGCGATCTGCAAGTTTTAACCTAGTAGCAAGGATGAGCTTATAACGAGAGACTCCGCTCTCACCAGGACGGGGCGGGGATAAACCGGAAACATCACTTTTAAGTAATGAGATATAGGTTTTATCTTCGCACCTATGCTCTAAAGAATAGATTTTTGTATGCTTACCGAGAGCTAATGGAGTAGAAACATGGATAAGCCTATAACGAAGGGTCCCCTCTCCCACTGGGAGAGGGACAGGGTGAGGGAAAATAAAATTAAGGAATTGCCTTTTAGTTCCCCTCACTCCAACCTTTTATACCCGCAGGGTACTCCCAGTGGGAGCGGGGGCTAGCCTGGTGAGAACCTGCAAGTTTTAACCTAGTAGCAAGGATGAACTTTTTGACAAAGGGCGTCTCCCCCCAGGAGAGAGTCAGCTTGGCAGTGATAATCAAATTAGCGTTAACGGCTCCTACCCCAACAAATCTCCCCTAAACTCAATCAGAGACACCATTACTCTCACAAGGGTTTGCAGCAATGGCCGACTATCCCGATAACAATACTCCAATCAAACAGTCCGGCTGGCAGTTCTGGATTGACCGGGGAGGTACGTTTACCGATGTGGTCGCCCGCAAACCAAACGGCACTGTATTGACCCACAAACTGCTATCAGAAAACCCCCGCCAATATCAGGACGCGGCCATTCAAGGCATCCGGGAACTGCTGGATATAACAGATCAAGAGCGTTTGCCGGCAGAAAAGATCAATGCGGTAAAAATGGGAACCACCGTTGCGACCAATGCACTGCTGGAGCGCCAAGGCGAGCCGACACTGCTGGTGATCACCCGGGGGTTTGCGGATGCTTTACGGATCGGTTACCAGACACGCCCGGATCTGTTCGCGCTCAATATCGACCTACCCGAGATGCTCTACAGAGAGGCACTGGAAGTCGACGAACGAATCGGCGCCCACGGTGAGGTGGTACAAGCGCTCGACCTGGCAACTGTACGACCAGGCCTACAACGCGCCTTCGATAGCGGTCTGCGTTCTGTAGCCATCATCTTCATGCATGGATACCGCTATCCTGAGCATGAGCAGGTGGCGGCGAAGCTGGCCCAAGAGATCGGCTTCACCCAGATCTCCGTCAGCTCCCAAGTAAGCCCGCTAATGAAGCTGGTCAGCCGTGGGGATACTACCGTGGTAGACGCCTACCTCTCCCCTATTCTCAGGCGTTATGTGGACCAGGTAGGCAGCGCTTTAGAGGGGATGGAACGTGCCGGTGGACACCTGATGTTCATGCAATCGAATGGCGGACTGACGGCAGCCCACCATTTCCAGGGTAAGGATGCCATTCTGTCGGGACCTGCCGGTGGTGTGGTCGGCATGGTGCGTACAGCAGAAGCGGCCGGTTTCCATCAGGTGATCGGCTTTGATATGGGCGGCACCTCCACCGATGTCAGCCACTATGCCGGGGAGTATGAGCGCGCCTTCGAGACCGAGGTGGCGGGTGTACGGATGCGCGCACCGATGATGCTGATCCACACCGTCGCCGCAGGTGGCGGTTCGATACTGCAGTTTGATGGTGCCCGTTACCGGGTAGGGCCGGATTCCGCCGGCGCAACCCCCGGGCCCGCCTGTTACCGCAATGGTGGACCGCTGACCGTCACCGATTGCAATGTCATGCTGGGTAAACTCCAGCCGGACCATTTCTCCCACGTGTTTGGTGAAACGGCCGATCAACCGCTGGATGCGGAGGTGGTCAAACGGAAGTTTGCGGCACTGGCTGCTGAGATTACCGAGCAGAGCGGCGATAAGCGCACACCCGAGCAGGTGGCGGAGGCACTGGCTGCTGAGATTACCGAGCAGAGCGGCGATAAGCGCACACCCGAGCAGGTG
>JAKSCD010000232.1 GCA_022360775.1 Sneathiellales bacterium
AGGGTCCTTTACAGGATCTTTTGATGTCTCATGACACCCTTGTGAGCTATGTGGAACGATTGAAAAAACTCTATTGGCCCGAGGCTAAGAGAGGCGGGGGGGATGAAGCGGTATTTAATGGCGGCGAAAGGGCCGGATTGAAGGTTGCCGTATAAGATTTTGTAAAAAACCGGCCTCTTTTTTAAACAGGTCGTTTTTGATGTGGGTTTCGTCACGAAATCGCCATGCCTCTGTCGCTATACTCGCCCCGTGTAGAAGACAGAGGGGCGATTTACCATGACAAAATTACAGGGCTCACTTGAAGCCTGCTGCGGGTGCGGTGCACGCTTTTTGCCAAGCGACGGGCCGCGTCATGCCTATATGATTTCATCACCATCCTGCTATCAGGCCTTCGGAAGTCTGCTGGAAAAGGAATATTCCAATTCGGCACTGACCGTTACCCATCGATTGAATGTGGATACTTATGCTGTCCAGCATCCGGGTCATGAAAAAGACCGGCGTGCGGTTCAGTCACACGGGCTTCATCTGGCGCGCCTGATGCTGCAGCTTGAAAATGTTCTGCCGCCCAGGGAAACCAATGACGTGATGCTGGGGATGGGTCGATATAAAGAAAGTCTGAAAGCATTAACACCGCCGCCTTCCTATCGTCTTACGGTGAAGGATGTACTTCCTTTTGCCGGAACGAAACAGCATAGCGAAAAGGTGCGCGAATGGGCGAAGGCAACCTGGGAAGATTACCGGGAGCATCACGACTATATCCGGGACTGGGTGAAAAACCTGCCTCTTTAAGCCGGGGTTTTTGGTTCGGGAAGGGCAGGCTGCTCTGGTGAAGGAGCACTTGCCTTTTCCATCGTCATGCGGCTGAGATCGCCTTGTAGTTTAAGGATTTCCTGTGACTGTGCCCGGTTTTTCTGGCGCAGTTTTCCATTGGCCATCCAGGTTCTGAACGCACCCAGCAAGACCCCGATAAATCCGCCGAGCAAAATCAGGATAAAAAGCGGAATATCCATGACAAATGGCAGCGGAAAGAGGGAAAAGCTCACCGCTTCCCGATTTCCGACACTGAGAGTAATGACAGCAATCGCAAGCAGGGCCACAAAGACCCAGGAAATCAACTTCATGAACAGTCCTTAATGAGAGAGGCTAAAATCAGCCTTCGGTGTTGAGCCGTTCTCTCAATTCCTTACCACATTTAAAGTAAGGGACATATTTTTTATCGACCTGAACAGCAGCGCCCGTTCGCGGATTCCGACCGACACGCGCTGATCGCTCTTTGGTTGAGAAGGCACCAAACCCTCTTAGTTCGACCCGATCCCCCCGTGCCATTGCATCAGAAATCTCGTTAAATATGGTAGTCACAATGCGTTCTACATCCCGCAAATACAAATGCGGGTTCTTTTCCGCGAGAATTGCAATAAGCTCCGATTTTATCATTCTGAGACGCCCTTGCCTTTAATGAGATTGTTATGTCTAATTTTATTAGATCAAATTTTTCCTATTTAGGGTGCCAAAGCGAAATCAGTCCGTCAAGTGTAAGTCGTTCTGATATAACGCTTTTCCCTAACATTCCTTGTAAAAGCCGCTCTAGAGGCCCTTTTGGGGCACTATAATCGACCATAACCATGGGTAGGGAAGCGGGAATCTTCTTCTCCGATTCCAGCCAGATGCGCGCTTCAACAAGTCCGCCAAGCTCGTCAATCAAGCCTTTTTGCAAGGCTGATTTGCCTATATAAACACCGCCATTTGCATAAGCAGCTGCTTCGGCAGGGGAGAGGGGTCTGCGTTCCGCTACAAGATCCACAAACCAGTTATGGCTTTGCGTTACCATATCCTGCAGGTTTCGCCGGCCTTCTTCGCTCAATGGTTTAAAAGGAGAGGGTTCTCCCTTAAGCTTGCCCGACGTGATAGAGCTGGCACTGATGCCGACTTTTTCCATCAGTTTGGAAAATTCGGTGAGCTGCACAATCACCCCGATGGAGCCCGTGATAGAACTCTCCCCGGCAAAGATCCGATCGCCCGCGAGCGCTGTCATATAACCACCGGAAGCACCCACTGTGCCGATAACGGTCACAACAGGTTTTTTCGCGGCAACCCGGCGCAGGGATTTATAAAGCTGTTCGCCTGCATAGGTCGTGCCGCCCGGGCTGTTGATATACACAATCAGTGCCTTGGCCTGATCATCCTTGGCGATTGTTGCGAGGGCTTTCTGGCGGCGATCATTTTCGACGATGACGGAACTCACATCCAGCCGCGCTACATGGGGTTTGCTTCCACTATCCACAAACCGGCCAGCAACAACACCGATGATAATCAGAAACGCCACAAAGGCGGCCAAACGCCAAAAAAACAGGCGCCGTTTCAAGCGGCGCCTGTCTGTTATTGCATCAGTATCAAAGGACATGCTGTCCCTCTTTTAAGTTAAACATGGTCCTTTATGATCCCTGATCCTTATTCTTCATCACCTTCGTTGGCTTTGCGCATTGCTGCACCCAGAATATCACCAAGAGAGGCACCGGCATCAGATGAACCATACTGAGCGACGGCTTCTTTCTCTTCAGCAACTTCTTTTGCCTTGATGGAGAGAGAGACTTTACGGGTCTTGTTGTCGATGGAAGTGATTTTCGCGTCGATCTTGTCACCAACCGCAAAGCGGTCCGGACGCTGTTCGCCGCGATCACGGCTAAGATCACCCTTGCGGATGAAGCCGGTCACACCGTCTGTAATTTCAACATCAACACCTGCATCCTGAATGGCGGTTACTGTACAGGTTACAACAGCACCTTTTTTCAGTTCGTTGGCGCCGGCAAATGGATCTTCGCTCATCTGCTTGATGCCAAGGCTGATGCGTTCCTTCTCGATGTCGATATCCAGAACTTTGGCAGAAACCTCATCGCCTTTCTTATAGGCCTGGATGGCTTTCTCGCCTGGCTCGTTCCAGTCGATGTCAGACATGTGAACCATGCCGTCAACGTCATTTTCAAGACCGATGAACAGACCAAATTCAGTGATGTTTTTCACTTCACCTTTAATGGTTGTGCCAACAGGAATGGTTTCAGCGAACTGTTCCCAAGGGTTGTTCAGGCACTGTTTCAGGCCAAGGCTGATACGACGACGGGATTCGTCGACTTCCAGAACCATGACTTCCACTTCCTGGGATGTGGACACAATCTTGCCCGGATGAACATTTTTCTTTGTCCAGCTCATTTCCGAAACGTGGACAAGACCTTCAACACCTGGTTCCAGCTCAACAAAAGCACCATAGTCGGTGATGTTGGTAACGCGGCCAGTGAATTTGGCTTCCAGCGGATATTTGGCTTCAAGGCTATCCCATGGATCTGTCTGAAGCTGTTTCATGCCAAGGCTGATGCGCTGTGTGTCTTTGTTCAGGCGGATAACCTGGACTTTAACAGTTTCACCGATCGTGAGCGCTTCAGACGGATGATTAACCCGGCGCCACGCAATGTCTGTCACGTGCAGCAGGCCGTCAACACCACCAAGGTCAACGAACGCACCGTAATCGGTGATATTCTTGACGACACCTTCCAGTGTCTGACCTTCTTCAAGTGTTCCGATAAGCTCTGCACGGGCTTCCGCACGGCTTTCTTCCAGAACGGCACGGCGGGAAACAACAATATTTCCGCGGCGGCGATCCATTTTCAGGATCTGGAACGGCTGCGGGATCCCTTTAAGAGGGGCAATGTCGCGAACCGGACGAACGTCAACCTGTGATCCTGGCAGGAAGGCAACAGCGCCAGAAAGATCAACAGTGAAACCACCCTTGACACGACCGAAGATCACGCCGTCAACACGCTCGTTGGCAGCGAAAGCAACTTCCAGTTTGCCCCAGGCTTCTTCACGGCGGGCTTTGTCCCGAGACAGGACAGCTTCACCGGCAGAGTTTTCAATGCGTTCCAGGAACACTTCTACAGTGTCACCAGGCATCAATTCAGCATCCTGACCGGGTGCTACGAATTCTTTAAGAGGGATACGACCTTCAGACTTCAGTCCAACGTCGATAATTGCCAGATCTTTTTCGATATTGACAACGGTGCCTTTGATGACAGTGCCTTCGAGGCTGTCGCTGGTCCCGTAGGACTCGTCAAGCATCGCCGCGAAATCTTCAATAGCTGGCATGCCGTCATCGGCTGGTAGAGTTTTTGACATATTTTGATATCCTTTGGATCCCTATCATGCCACACCGTATAAACGGCGGATCCGTGGCCTCCTGTTTTCCAGTTTCTGTCGCACGCTTGGAAAACGCTTCAATTTCTGTTCCTGCGTGGCGGAACGATTTCCTGTGATTGCTCGCCGGAGAGGGAAATTACTTTCCGTCAATAATCCGGCAGGCTGCCTCAAGTGCCGCCTCTATATCCAATTTTGTTGTATCAAGCAAGTGCGCATCGGCCGCTTGTGTAAGAGGAGCCGAGCTTCGTCCCTGATCGCGGGCGTCCCGATCCTGCAAATCCTTCAATACGGCCTCAAAGGAGATGTCCTCCCCTTTTGCCTTCAATTCTTCAAACCGGCGCTGGGCACGGGTCGTGGCACTGGCGGTGATGAAGAGTTTTACATCTGCATCCGGATAGACGACCGTACCGATGTCACGGCCGTCCAATACCGCACCAGGCTTGCGTTTGGCGACATTTCGCTGATAGTCAAGAAGCGCTGATCTGACCCCTTGATTGGCGGCAACAACCGAAGCGGCATTGCCTGTTTTCTCACGCCGAAGATCCGGATCATCGAGGGAAATCTCGCTCACATGACGGGCGGCCTTGACAGCCAGCGCATCATCCGAGGGCGACTGGTCATTTCTCAGCATATAAAGCCCGACGGCCCGGTATAGGGCCCCGGTATCCAGATATTCGAGCCCATATTTTGCAGCGATTCGCCGGGCAAGGGTCCCCTTGCCGGCTGCGACAGGTCCATCAACAGCGATAATCACGCAGATCCCTCCCTGCTGATATCAGCACCAAGGCTGTTCATCAGATTTACAAATTCCGGGAAGCTGGTTTCCATAACCGCCCCGTCATCTACAGTGACCGGCTCTTCCGATCCACATCCCAGAACCAGAAAAGACATGGCAATGCGATGATCCAGTTCAGTGACCACAGTTGCCCCGCCTTTTGGCGGAACAGCGCGACCATGGATGATCAGACCGTCCTCAAGTTCCTCCAGATCAACACCGCAGGATTTCAGGCCTTCTGCCATCACAGAAAGACGGTCACTTTCCTTCACCCGCAGTTCTTCAAGGCCCCGCATGGTTGTTGTGCCATGGGCGAAGGCCGCGGCCACAAACAGAACAGGATATTCATCAATCATGGAAACAGCCCGTTCCGGCGGAACAGTAACGCCTTTAAGCAATCCGCCCTTTACACGGATATCGCCAACCTGTTCGCCGGCCTGAAGGCGGACGTTGCTGATGGTAATATCAGCGCCCATATCCGCAAGGGTTTCAAAAATACCGTCTCTCAAGGGGTTGAGGCCTACATTGGTAAGGGTTACGTCAGACCCGGGACGGATCGCTGCCGCAACAACCGGAAATGCTGCAGAAGAAGGATCGCCAGGGACGGTTACATCCGCGCCTTTCATTTCCTGCTGGCCGGCAAGGGAGACAGTTCGGCCTCCCTCATCATTATCGGTCACCTCCACTTTAACACCGAAATGGCGGAGCATATTTTCTGTATGATCCCGTGTCGGCTTGCTTTCTGTTACTGTAGTGATACCGGGAGTATCGAGGGCCGCCAGCATGACACAGGATTTCACCTGGGCTGAGGCCACAGGCGGGGCATAGTCAATCGGCATCAGGCTCCCCCCGGTTATCCCCAAGGGAAATCTGTCGCCGCTCCGTGAGGTAATGGTTGCTCCCATTTCAGCGAGCGGGACCGCGACCCTGCGCATGGGCCGCTTGTGAAGGGAGGCATCTCCGGAAAAGAAGGTGGTGAAGGGTGCGCTGGCCACAACGCCCATAAGGAGCCGGGCCGCCGTCCCCGAATTTCCCATATCAAGGACATGGTCGGGTTCCTGCAGACTGCCGACGCCAACGCCTTCCACCTGCCAGGTGCCATCCTCAAGTTTTTCAACCTTTGCGCCCAGTTTTCGCATCGCGTCGGCCGTGCAAAGGACATCCTCACCTTCCAGAAGGCCGGTTACGAGGGTTTTTCCGGTTGCGAGGCCCCCGAGAATCAGGGAACGGTGGGACATGGATTTATCGCCTGGAACCGTTATGTCACCTCGAAGGGCGTCACAGCGACGGGATGTCACAGGGATTTGCTGTTCATTCTGTATGGTCATTTGATTGTGTGGATCTCTGTCAAAACTAAAACAGACAGGATCAAAAGGGTTCATGCCAGTGCGATATTTCTAGCAGTCTTTTTAACGAT
>JAKSCD010000540.1 GCA_022360775.1 Sneathiellales bacterium
AAACCGAAGCCATTTTCAAAGCAGAAGAATTTGCGCGTCGGCGACTGAAAATGCAGGATCTCGGTATTTCAATTACCTATTCCGAACCGGTTCGCCGGGTTCAGATCGGCTGGATCAAGCAATATTCCGGTACCGGGGACATGTCTCCTGTGCGCGGCCCCCTTAACATCTGGAAACCTTCCGGAAATATGCCGGAAGTACAACGCTGGTCGGCGGCAGAATATTTCATCACCTTGCCGGTCAAGGTCGATATGAATATCAGCGAAGTGGTGGTTACCCATATCGCGGCACCCATCGTCAAAAAACTGGATGAACTTCGCGCACAAACTCTTATCGCTCTGACCGTCCTGCTGGTTATTGCCCTTGCGGTTTGCTACTTCCTGACAGAAGCCCTTGTCGCCCCCTTAAGACGCCTGGCTCTTGCTGGAAGTGATGGCCAAAGCAATCACCGTGAGGACGGACATTCCATACAGTATCCGCGCAGTCCTATTCGGGAATATGACGATCTGGCGGTCGCCTTGCAGAAAACCAGTGACGAGGCTCTTGAAAATATCAATGCGCTCAAAGACATGCGCAATACTCTCGAACTTCGTGTGGAGCAGCGCACAGCGGAACTTTTCCGTCTGTCCACGGTGGCCAGCCAGACCCATAATGGCGTTCTGATTATGGATACGACAGGGATCATTGACTGGGTGAATGATGGTCTTCTTCGCATGACCGGATATTCTGAGAAAGATTATCTCGGCCAGTATCCGGCATCGGTTCTCTCTGGGAAGGATACAAGCAAAGTCACCGCCCGGCGCATGTCTGAAGCGCTCAATGACCGAAATTCCTTCAAGGAGGAAATCCTCTATTACACCAGGGAAAATGAAGAAATCTGGGTCGAGGTCTTTTGCAACCCCATGACTGATGACCAGGGAAATCTGAGCGGCTTTATCGCTATCTTCAATGATGTAACCCAGCGCCGCCTTGATCAGCTCAACCTTGTCAAAGCCCGTATCGAGGCCGAACGGTCCAACGAGGCCAAATCCCTTTTCCTCTCCACCATGAGCCATGAAATC
>JAKSCD010000411.1 GCA_022360775.1 Sneathiellales bacterium
TAATTTGCTTATCTACCGCAGGCACCAGATGCTCGTGCTTTTCATTTAAGTAATGATACCCTTTGAATTCAATCAAGGGTTCACCCCGGCTCACCTTGGGAAGATCTTTCCTTTTACTCAGTTCGTGCTCAACACTGAAATGAACGGCAACAGCGACATCAATCCCTCCTTTAAGGAGTTTATCGATCAATTGTTCTACATTATCCGATAAGACGATATTCGGGCCTTTAAGATTATTCTCTGCCCAGACTATGCCGCGGATAATCCCGACACGCTTGTTTTTCAGGGACGCCCAATCATTCAACACCTCACCATTTATGGTGTAAGCAAAGCCTCTAAACGTAACAATGGGCGTTGGAACACGTTTTAAGGTTTTATAGATCTCACCGACTTCATAAACCCGCAAAGCCTCACCGTCTGTTTCCCCACTTGCACTTGCCTGCAAGGCACGGCGGCCTGGCAAGGCTTTAAAGGATACAGGAATTTCAAGCTTGTCGTATATATGCCTGATGATCTGTACCATTGAAATATGGGTTGGATTATCAATGACCTTCGAAAAAACGAGTGGAGAATATTTCTCCTGAGCCGAGGCCGAATTTAAAAAGACAATACATAAACATATAAATATACCGAGTTTTAAAATACCTGATACAACCATTACAACATCCAAAAAAATCAGACCTGGAAAAAGTCCTCTGGTTATAATTAGTTAGGTCACCTCCTCTGATTTGGAAACTCGGGAACATAAAAAAGGGGACCATTGGCCCCCTTTTTATAGCAGTGTTAAAAAAATATTACTTTATTTTATTGGCCATATCCCAGATTTCCTGGGTGTAGGCACCCACTGGCGCTTTGCTGATGACAGGCGCTGATTTACCGGACAACAATGTTGCAACAGTCCGTTTATAGGCAGCTTCGTTCAGGCGACCCAGCTTGTCAGTACCAATAAGCTTGGCGATTTCACCCATCATACGACGCTGGTGTTTTTCTGTCTGCGCACCTGTAGCGTCATTTTCAAGAACAATATCCGCAGCTTCATCTGTATTGTTGATGGCGTAATTCCAGCCTTCAAGAGAGGCTTTGACAAAACGCGCAAGCTTGTCTTTCATTTTCGCATCTTTAAGGCTGGCCTCCATGACATAAAGACCATCTTCAAGAGTTGCAACACCCTGATCTTCATACTTAAAGACACTGAGTTCAGTAGGTTTCAGACCTGCATCAATCACCTGCCAGTATTCATTGTAAGTCATAGTCGATACACAAGCTGCCTGCTTCTGCAAAATTGGATCCACGTTAAAACCTTGTTTTAGCACCGTGATATCGGCACCGGATCCGCTGGTTTTTAGTCCAAGCTTATCCATCCAGGACAGGAAGGGATATTCATTGCCAAAGAACCAGACACCCAGCGTTTTTCCCTTAAAATCGCTGGAGGCTTTGACACCCATGTCTTTTCGGCAAGTCAGCATCATGCCGGACTTGGAAAAGACCTGCGAAATATTAACAAGTGGAACACCTTTTTCCCGCGTTGCCAAAGCAGAAGGCATCCAGTCGATCACCACATCCGCACCGCCGCCTGCCAGAACCTGGGCAGGCGCAATATCCGGCCCGCCCGGCTTGATGGTCACGTCAAGGCCATGTTTTTCATAAAAGCCTTTATCCTTTGCCACATAATATCCGGCAAATTGAGCCTGTGTGACCCATTTCAGCTGAAGCGTTAGCTTATCTGCTGCTTGAGCGGTTACAGCGGCCATACTCAGGACCGCTGCTGACGCAATTATTCCCAATTTTTTCATCTTGAAACTCCCTTCCAGTTCAGACTATTTTTCCGTGTTTCTTCCCTTATTACTTTTCTCTTTATTATCGTTCAAATTCGGTCAAAGGTCTAGCGTTTAGCGCTTCTGTAAGACGGATGCCAGAATGTCAGTGTTCTCTCTATAAGTGCGAGAATTCCGTAAAATAATGACCCTGCCAAGGCAGCGACTGCAATGGTAGCCCAGACAATATCTACATTCATTCGGCCGACCTCTGTTGAGATACGAAATCCCATTCCAACAATCGGTGTTCCAAAGAATTCCGCTACAATCGCACCAATGAGTGCAAGTGTAGAATTGATCTTTAAAGCATTGAAAATAAAAGGTAATGCGTTTGGGATACGAACAAATATCAAAGTCTGGAAATAACTTGCGGCATAGGATCGCATCAGATCCTTCTCCAGATGACTGGTTGCCTGCAATCCGGCAAGTGTATTGACCAGCATCGGGAAAAAGGTCATCACGACGATAACCGCTGCCTTGGATTGCCAATCGAAACCAAACCACATCACCATTATGGGGGCAATACCAACAATGGGAATGGCGCTTACAAGTGATCCAAGTGGTAAAAGTCCCCGCTGCATGAAGGGAATACGGTCCACAAGAATAGCCACCAGAAAACCCGAACCACAGCCAAATGCAAAACCGCTTAAAACCGATTTCACAAAAGTCTGGTAAAAATCCGCTTCAAGAATATCAAGGTTTCCCGCAATGGCGAGACCAATAAGTTCCGGACTGGGCAGAAGAACCGAAGGTATTTTAAATCCTGTAGTTACCACCTGCCAAAGATAGATCAGCCACATTCCAAAAAGCAGGGGAACGACAAGCGACAGCCCCCTCACCTTCCCTGAATGCGCAGCCATCATTTCCATGGCTTTCCACGCATAAAACCCCAAGGACAGCACATAAAGCCATAAACCAAGGGCTGAAAAGGATTGGTTGAGATCAGTATCAATCAGGATAAGAACGGGAACGGCCCCAAGGAAAACACCACCAACCGTCACAAATGAATAAATCAGACTGGCGTTCTTCTTGTATAGCGGCAGGCAGGCAATGCAAAAAGCGAGCAGTGCCGGAACAAGCGCAGAAAGATTACTGATCCAGTACAGGGTCCCGGCTTCTGTGCTTCCAATACCGAGAAAGAAAGCGCATGAAGCCAGAACAAGATAGGCAAGGATCGACAGATCCATTTTGGTGATATCCGTCATGACCGATACCCCATTTTTGAAAGCACAATTTTCTCAATCACCGTAACGGCGTAAACCAGCAGCATACCGAGAACAGAGGCAACAATAAGGGCCGACCAGATCTGGATGGTCTGCCCATAATAGGAACCGCTTAGCAGGCGCGCACCAATACCGGCAACCGCGCCTGTCGGTAACTCGCCAACAATTGCGCCAACCAGGCTAATGGCAACGGCAACCTTGAGGCTGGCAAACAGGAAAGGAACAGAGGCCGGCACCCGAAGTTTCCAGAAAACCTGCGCTGTTGATGCACTATAGGTACGCATCAGATCCAGCTGTAATACGTCTGGCGAGCGTAGTCCTTTCACCATGCCGATTGTGATGGGAAAAAAGCATAGATACATCGAGATAATGGATTTCGGGATCAGGCCCGTTATTCCCATATTACCAAGGACAACAATAATCATTGGCGCAATAGCCAGAATGGGAATTGTCTGGGACGCGATCACCCAGGGCATCAGACTTCTATCCAGTGTCTGCACATGAACAATTCCAACAGCCAGCAGAATTCCAAGTACACCACCCATGGCAAAACCAAGAAGTGTCGCGGATGTTGTGATCCAGGCGTGATAGACCAGACTTCGTTTCGATGTGATCTTTTTCTGAAAAACAGTCTTGTTGATCTCTGTTGCGATCTGGTGCGGTGCGGGAAGGATTGGCCGTTCCATCGCCCAGGCATCTGCAATCAGTTTCTCTGTATCCCAGGTAATGTTATTGCGCTCGTAATTGGAAACAAGTGTATCCTTGTTTAAATACACAGCTCCCGCATACCAGATCACAACAAGGGCCAGAACAACGGTGAGAACAGGGATGGTTTTTCCGTGATAAAGGCGATGCCAGAGACTGTCTCCCTTGCTTTGCAGGGCCATATCAGTCATCGTAGGAATGTCCCGCTCTTAGCCCTTCTCGAACCCGATGGGCAATTTCAAGGAATTCAGGTGTCTCCCGAATGTCCAGCGTCCGGTCTCGTGGAAGGTCACAGTCAATAACATCAATGATTTTTCCAGGCCGGGGGGACATGACAACAATTTTTGACGATAAAAAGACCGATTCCGGAATGGAATGGGTCACGAAGATAACAGTCTTTCCTGTTTGATCCCAAAGCCTTAAGAGCTGCTCATTCAAGTGATCACGGGTAATTTCGTCAAGTGCCCCAAAAGGCTCATCCATCAGAAGAAGATCAGGTTCAACCGAGAGAGCACGCGCAATGGAAACGCGTTGCTGCATTCCACCGGAGAGTTGCCAGGGGAATTTCTTTTCAAATCCTTCCAGATTAACAAGCGAAAGGTTCTTCTTCGCCCGTTCAAGCTGCTGGTCTTTTGACAATCCCATAATTTCGAGCGGAAGCATGATATTCTTTTGCACAGAGCGCCAGGGATAAAGGGCTGGGGCCTGGAAAACATAGCCATAAGCACGCTCCTCACGTGCCTGCTTGGGAGACATACCATTTACCGTAATATGACCGTCTGTTGGTGTTTCAAGATCGGCAATCACCCTCATCAGCGTCGTTTTTCCGCAGCCGGACGGGCCAATGAAGGAAACAAAATCACCGGAATTGATGGTCAAATCTACATCACAAAGCGCATGGACAGGAGCATCCGGCGTCTGGAAAATCAAATTCAGTTTCTGAATGTCGATAACAGGATCACGTGCTTCCGTCATCGCACCGGTCCCCTGCACAGGATCCGTTGTACGGTACATCCCAAAATTTTACCTCTCTGCTGCTGAAGGGCGGAACGCTTCTTTGTCGTCTCTCGCCCTTTTGTTGTTCATTCCTACAACATATGATTACGCTACATTGGCCCTTTCTACTACAGCATGCAATAAAACATTGCAGCCTGCGGCCAGATCTTCCGGAGTTGCTTCCTCTTCCTCGTTATGGCTGATCCCGTTTTCACACGGAACAAAAATCATTCCTGTCGGGGCGACACGGTTGATATAACAGGCGTCATGTCCGGCGCCGGAAATGATATCCATATGACTATATCCCGCGATCTCGGCCCCGGTGCGAACGGCTTTCACACAATCTGTGTCAAATTCGACAGGGGGTGAATACCAGATTTCCTCGAACTTCATGTCATATCCGCCTTCAGAGGCGGTTTTTTCCGAAAATGCGCGAAGCTCCCGATCCATTTTGGACAGGATATCGTCTTTTGGATGCCGGAAATCGACTGTAAAGAAGACTTCTCCCGGAATGGTATTCCTTGAATTCGGACTGGACTGAATCAAGCCCACGGTCGCACAGGCGTAAGGTTGATTATCAAGGCCGATCCGGTTTACTTCCGCGACAATTTTTGATGCTGCAACCAGAGCATCTTTACGTCTTGCCATAGGAGTTGGTCCGGCATGGGCTTCCTGCCCTGTAATGGTGATTTCATACCATCGCTGGCCTTGCGCGCCTTGCACGACACCAATTGTCTTTTCTTCATGCTCAAGAATGGGCCCCTGCTCGATATGCGCTTCAAAAAACGCTTTTATCTCGCGGCCACCGACCTCTTCCTCGCCGGCATATCCAATGCGCTTGAGCTCTTCTCCCATGGTTTTTCCGTCAAGATCCGCACGGCTCAACCCGTATTCCAGATCAAAAACGCCCGCGAAGACACCCGAAGATACCATTGCCGGTGCAAAACGGGAGCCTTCTTCATTTGTCCAGACGGCTACTTCTACGGGATGTTCTGTCTGAACATTGTAGTCGTTCAGGGTACGAAGAACCTCAAGACCGGCAAGAACGCCGTAAACACCATCATATTTACCGCCAGTTGGCTGGGTATCCAGATGCGATCCCATCATGACTGGCGGAAGGTCATTGTTGGCGCCTGCACGGCGAGCAAAAATATTGCCCATTTTATCCACCTTGATGGTGCATCCGGCATCCTTGCACCAGTTAGCGAATAAATCCCGTCCGTCCTTATCCAGATCAGTCAGGGCCAGTCGGCAGCAGCCGCCTTTTTCAGTCCCGCCGATTTTCGCCATCTCCATGAGGCTTTCCCAGAGGCGATCCCCTGTTACATTCATATTTTTCATTATTTCACCACTTATTCCGCAGCAGAACGATGCGGGTTTCTTGGATCCTGGTTCCAGTTCATGTATGGCTTGCCATTATCTGTCTCGACCATTGTGATACAGTCATCAACAGGACAGGCCAGTGCACATAGATTACACCCTACACATTCCTGGTCCACAACTTCATAGTGACGTTCGCCATTAACCCGGGAGGCCGTAATCGCCTGGTGAGACGTATCCTCACAGGCAATATGGCAAATGCCGCATTTAATGCATTTATCCTGATCAATCAGGGCTTTGGTCTCGTAGTTAATATTAAGCTGGTTCCAGTCGGTCACATTTTGTGAAGCGAGCCCGCGGAAATCATCTATTGTTTTATAACCCTTGCTATCCATCCAGTTGGAAAGCCCGGTTTTCATATCATCCACAATTTTAAATCCGTGATGCATGGCCGCTGTGCAGACCTGAACCGTCCCACAGCCCAGAGACATGAATTCAGCGGCATCCCGCCAGTCAGAAATTCCGCCAATCCCGGAAATTGGAATATTGTTACATTCCGGGTCACGAGCGATTTCAGCCACCATATTCAGGGCAATCGGTTTGACAGCCGGACCACAATATCCGCCATGAGCGCCCTTGCCATCTACTGTTGGCGTTGGAGCCATGACATCCAGATCAATATTCACAATGGAATTAATGGTATTGATCAGGGAAACAGCGTCTGCACCACCGCGAACTGCTGCGCGAGCTGACTGGCGAATATCCGTGATATTCGGTGTCAGCTTCACAATCACGGACATATCCGTGTGTTTCTTACACCAGGCCGCGACCATTTCCACATATTCCGGTACCTGCCCGACAGCAGATCCCATGCCCCGTTCAGACATGCCATGGGGACAGCCGAAATTGAGCTCAACCCCGTCAGCCCCTGTTTCTGCAACACGTTCCAGGATGCGCATCCAGGGTTCCTCTTCGCACGGAACCATCAAGGAGACCACAATAGCACGGTCGGACCAGTTCTTTTTAACCCGGGTGATTTCTTCCAGATTAACGTCCAAAGGTCGATCGGTAATCAGCTCAATATTATTGAGGCCGGCCATACGCTGACCATTATAGTTGATGGCCCCGTAACGAGAGGAAACATTGACCACAGGTGGGTCTTCACCCAGGGTTTTCCAGACAACACCGCCCCAGCCTGCTTCAAAGGCGCGAACGACATTAATTTCTTTATCTGTAGGAGGTGCACTTGCCAGCCAGAAAGGGTTGGGTGTTTTAATTCCTACAAAATCGTAGCTTAGATCAGCCATTGTTTTCCCTTTCCTCTAGCCGCGCAGATATTGATCAATTGCATGTGCTGCAAGCTTGCCATCCTGAACAGCCGCCACTGTCAGATCCTCACCGCCCAGGACACAATCGCCGCCCGCATAAATACCGGGAACGGATGTCTGCCGATTATCGTCAACGGCAATACGGCCTTCCTGAATATCAAGACTTAATGCGCTGGCCGTAACAGGATCGGTAACAAAAACCTGGCCAATCGCCTTGAACACCATATTGGCCGCAACGACGAAAGTTTCACCGGTTCCCTCAAGTTTCCCCGAAGTATTGGTTTGGGTGTATTCGAATTCGACCCCGGTTACCACACCGTCACTGGATCGCAGAGCAACCGGTTTTGCGTGATGTTTGATAGTGACACCGTTTGTTTGCGCATATTCCTGCTCATGATGGGTGGCACTCATATCCTCCGGTCCGCGGCGATAGACAAGAGTAACATCCTCTGCTCCCAGTCTTTTTGCCTGAACAGCCATATCAATCGCGGTATTTCCGCCGCCAATAACAACAACCCTCCGGCCAATGGACAAATCGGTTTTTGTCTCCGACTGGCGCAGCTGTGCGATGTAATCAACAGCATTATAGACACCGTCCATACCTTCCCCTTCCAGACCGAGGGAGCGCACCGTTCCAAGGCCACCCCCGAAGAAGACGGCATCATATTCCGTATTCAGTTCTTTCAGACTGATATCCCGGCCAAGCGCCTTGCCATATTCGATGCTAATTCCGCCAAGGCTCAGGATAAAATCGACTTCTCGCTGCGCAAAATTATTGGGAACCTTATAGGCTGCAATACCGTATTCATTAAGACCGCCTGCTTTTTCCCTTGCTTCAAAAACCACGACCTCATGGCCAAGCATGGAAAGACGATGCGCCGCGGAAAGACCGGCAGGCCCTGCTCCCACTACAGCGACTCTCCTGCCGCTGGATGGGGCGCGTTCAAAGGGCTGTTCGCCTGTTTCCATCAGCCAGTCCGTTGAAAAACGCTGAAGCTTGCCAATTGTAACAGGTTTGTTTTCCTGGGTTGTGCGAACACAGACCTCTTCACAAAGGATTTCTGTTGGACAGACACGGGCGCAGGCCCCACCCATTATATTTTCGGTCAGGATATCGAGAGCGGACCCGCGATAGTTTCCTGTCTGTATTTTCCGAATAAAATTCGGAATATCGATGCCTGTCGGACAGGCCTCCATACAAGGTGCATCATAACAGAAGTAGCACCTGCTTGCTTCAATATGCGCTTGTCGTTCATCAAGCGCAGGATACATATCCTGGAAATTTTCCGAGAGTTCTTCGGCAGAAAGACGCCCTGCCGCGATATCTGCGATACCACCCATGTCTATAATCCTAGCCCAGTTAAACTTAATTCGGCTCAAGGCCGTTTTTTCCCTTAGAAAAACCTTAACTTTAATCTGACCAGATGGTCAAGAAAAAATCTGACCAAATGGTCAAGTTTTAATTTTGGGCCAGGAAGATATCTCTAGAATGGTTAGATACTTGGTCCTTCAGATAGATCTTCCCGAAGTGTTCTTTTGAGAATTTTCCCTGTGGCATTCCTCGGCAGGGCCTTGATGAACTCCACTCTTTTGGGCACCTTGAAGGTTGCGAGATTGGCCTGGCAATGGACAAGAATTTCCTGGGCAGATAACTCCGATCCGGCACTCAAGACAATGACAGCAACTCCAACCTCGCCCCATTTGTCATCGGGAAAGCCAACCACAGCAGCTTCGACAATATCCTCAAGCTGATAGAGAATATTCTCCACTTCAGCCGGGTAAACATTTTCACCGCCCGAGATATACATGTCCTTTGTCCGGTCCACGATGTAATAAAAGCCATCCTCATCCATGCGGCTGGCATCCCCCGTATGCAGCCATCCATCTGTTATAGTCTCCGCAGTAGCATCGGGACGATTCCAGTAGCCGGGTGTCACATTGGGCCCCTTTACCCATAACTCCCCCATTTCGCCCGGACGGACGTCCTGACCGGCTTCATCTACAATCCTGACTTCATTGTGAAGTGCCGGTTTTCCTGTGGAGCCAGGCTTTTGCATGGCATCAGGCGCATTTAAAACAAGGACAGTCGGGCTTGTCTCTGTCATGCCAAAGCCTTGCGCTATTCCAAGGCCCTTCTTATTCCACGCCTCCAGCAGAGGAACCGGTACAGGAGCGCCACCAATTCCGGCTGTCTGAATATTGCTAAAATCTGCATCCGCAAATTCAGGCTGCTGTGCCATAAACTGATAATTGGCAGGGACACCAAAAAAATGAGTGAGACCAATTTCCGGATCACACATCAGGCGTAGGCATTCTCTGGGATCAAAATCCCGCATGATATAAACACATCCGCCTGCATGGAGAACCGGGTTTGTATAGCAATTCAGCCCGCCAGTGTGAAAAAGCGGCAGCACTGACAAATGCACAGAATCCGGCGACACCCGATGAGGAAGGCCCAGATTGATGGCGTTCCAGAAAGTCATGCCATGGGTAATCATCGCCCCTTTTGGCAGGCCGGTTGTCCCTGATGTGTACATAATGGTCGAGAGATCATCATGTGTTAAATCGGTGAGTGTCAATACCGGATCACCCGAATGAATTCCCTGTTCGTACGGGCTATTCCCCCCATTGCAATCAGTAAGTATAACCTCTCGAACACTTGCAACCTTTTCAGCCACTTCATTGGCAGCCTCCTGAAAAGACGGTCCGCAAATTAAAACAACCGGCTCAGCATCGCCAACAATGAACACAAGCTCGGGCACAGTTAATCGCCAGTTCAAGGGAAGGAAAACAGCACCAATTTTTGCGCAGGCAAACTGAATTTCGAGGACATCCGTTGTATTGGACATGAGTATCCCGACACGATCTCCGCGCTGCACCTGCAAATGATCCCTGAAATACCCGGCAAGCTTTGATGTGCGTTCATTAAAGCGAGCCCAGGAGAATGACCTGTCGCTCGCAAGGTCGACAACCGCGGTCTTCTCCCCATTGGATTGAGCATAACTTTCGAGCCAGTCATAGACAGGAATTGACATAATTTTCTCTCCCCTTTTTTGTTTTTTTAAATCATACAAAAAATGGCAGTAGGCGTTAAGGGATGTTCTCACCCTCTTTTTTACTTCCAATCATTCTATTTAATTGAAGCAAAGTATACATTCTCTATAGTTGAATAAAAAACACCTTAAATCTCTTTCAGGGAAGGTCATTTCTGTGTGGACATATAAACACCCTTACAGGGAACCCCTTACTGCGGCCGAACGTATCCAATACCATGCGCGCGCCGAACTCTTTCGGGCAATGAATATAGGGCGGCAGGTTGCGTTTATCGGATCCGGCGTAACAGCAGCTTATGGGCGTCCAAGCTGGGATGAGCTTTTACTTTCTGTGGTGAACGCTGTGGATCAGCTTTACCGCAGTAAAATGTTTAGTGATGGGGATGGGAGAAAAGAATGGGCGACAGCAAACTCTGCGGCAGACCGTCTTCATACAGCTCTTCGTCAGCAGTTTGGAGAACAATCTCTTCATTTGGAAGCCCCTGTTCAAACAAAGGATGGTAACATTTATGAATTTAGACCAATCAATGCCTGTTTCTTCAGCAAAATAGGCGATAAAACATCGACTTTGGCACTGTGCACCGACCTGGCTGAAGCACTAGGAGAAACAGACTATGTAAAGATGTTTGTTGCCAAGCTGTTTCTGGCAACACCGCTTCAGTTATTCCTGGTCAGGCTTTCTTTGTTGAATGGTACAGGCGAAGGCTCTCCGTTTTACAAGCTGCTGTGTCCTGTTTTCGAAAATCAGGATGATAATTTAATCCAAAACAAAGTAGGGTTTTTCCTGGACAAATTGGAAACCGACATTCGCGATGCAATCGGTGTTAGTGAACAATGTGAGGATCTACAAGAAAAAATAGACACAATTTTTCAGGCGGGAAATCTGAGTAAAAGTGTTTTAAAAAATAGAGGATCTCTTGAGGCCGAGATCTTCCTATGGGAAAGATTGAATGAAAAGCAGTTGGATGAAAGTGAACATTACGACAGAAATTTCGCGAAATCTATACTCTGTGCGTTCCTCTTTTACGACATCGATCACTCCAAAGGCCCTGACCCAATAGGCGTTCTGGAGAAAAGCTGGAAGATCAAACGCTTTGTGACCCTGAATTATGATCTGGAAATCGAAAACTATTTTCTGAAAAAACGACAATATGTTCCAAAATCGGGGCAAAAACCGCTCAAAGAACTGCTGGCAAATAACGCTGAACACACGCCATTTATTGCCGAAAATCAGTATGGAGGGAAGTTAATTTCCTCTTCTATCAATAGTGATAACATTGGTGATCTTACCGACTTTTCGTCTTTGACAGTTCGGGACAATATACAGATTGTTCACTTACACGGCCGCGCAGACTGTTTCAAAGATCTCGTCATTACGGAATATGATTACCAGCATCTTTACTTGAAAAATCACTATACGAGGCGGGCTTTTGATGAAAGTGTTCAAACGCTTTTCGCCGGAAATGATGTTGTTTTTGTGGGCATCGGAATGACTGAGTCAGATTACCTTAGACCGATGAGAGAGTTTATGTCTCAAGGTCAGGATAGCGCGCGACATCGTGACGGCATTGTTGCTTTAATGAAAGAAGATAAAAAGCAGGAAAGTGAAACCAGGGCCAGCGACGCAGAAAGCCAGGCGATTGAACTCAAAACCAAATATGACATTAACTCCAGCAGATACAAGATCGACGCTAAGTTTCCAAAGGCTTCTGATTTCAATCCCTTAGATCACAAGGAATGCTTAACCTACATGATTGAAGCTCGTAAGTATAATCTCGAAGCCTCCAAATCATTCGAACAACATCTCAAAAAACTCTCGGAAGATCATAAAAACTGGTGGCAGGAATGGAACGCTCTTCCTAACAATAGATACGCGCTTTACCGGCAAACGCCGTCTATCGACGCTCAAATTCCTCAAAATCAGGACACTGCTATTATATGGTCAAGAAGAACTTTAAAAGCGCCGGAAAATCTAAAAGACAATCCCCCAATCAATCCGGAAATAGAGAATGTCAAAGAAGCTATAAAAGAATATCAATCCTCAAAACGTGAACAGGGTCGTTTATTTGCCTTTGATAACAGGCGCATCGCGCTCCTTCTTGGAAAGGAAGGAGTTGGAAAGGGATCATTTATAAGTAGCCTTCAGTCCGGCAAGGAAATTAGCGGGATTTTTACCCATAATTACAAACACTTATTTGAAAACGACGATGAATGTGTTGTTCACGCATTTTTCGGGGATTCCAGATATTCAACAGACTTTAACTCGGTAATTTCCGCATTTACAAGATTTGTCTGCGGGCGCCTGGCGGGATTGGTGATTGAAAAAAAAGGCGGTATCAGTGGAGAAATATACGCTCAAAAAATTAAAGAATTACAAGCAGATGCCTTTGCCTCGAAGACCATAAAGTGTCTGCTTGGTGCAGATAAATCCGCCTCCGATATGGGGCGCCTGGAACTTCTAACGGCCTATCTGAAAGAATTCAGGACACTTGTTGAGAAAAGAGACAAAAAACAAAGGATTTTTCTATGCCTCTCTTACCTCGATCAACTGACCGATGAAAATGGGCGTGAATATAATTTTCTACATCGCTCCTTTATAGAAACGCTTACTTCCAGGGAAAATGCGGACTTACCGCTAGACATTTTATTTGTTACGTCCAACAAGAAAGAAATCCTGCAAAGTATATCATCTCTTCCCGGACGGCTCAGCGCATCTGATTATGAAAATGGCGAACAAGCAAAGTTAAAAGGCGTTATTCCTGTCATTCATCTGAAAAAACAGCCTTTAAGCACAAGAAAATGGATTGAAATTAAACTGGATGCAACACGGTATAGGGATATTCTCAAATATGGTTTTATGGATGAGAATGCCGACCCGCCACCAGAAAGCCATCTCTATAATGTAGTTGAAGAACGTGTATCCATTCATCTTTGGATCCGTGCACTGGTAGAACGCGTCTTGAATTGTGAAAACAGCCTTCAGGTCAGCAAGGGGCTTAACACCTATGAAAAGAAAGAAAGAGACCTGTTTCTGAAGTCAGCCTTTGAGCGTCTGGAGTTTGCAGCATCGCAAAAACGGCAACTTTCTGTTGTCAGTGAAATTCTGGATATTTACGAAATGCTGGACCGAGAACAGCGAGCATCCCCGACAGATACAAGAATATTCAGAACCATTTTAAGACGATTAGCCTTTTTCTCTACTCCAATTGAAAGAGGAGTAATTGCAAGTTGCCCTGATATCATTGAACTCTACAACTCGCTTCAAATAGGAGCATCAGCGAGTGAACGCGAAATTGCAGAATGGCTGGAGCACTATATCAGCGAACTTTTCAAACGTGGACTTCTCATTTGTCTGTCAGGGGGTCGCCGATGGACAAGATCGGCAGAAAAAGACGAAGAAGAAGACAAAAAATACAATCGATATGTTCTTCATAGCCTGCTCAGAAAACACCTTGAATCCAAAATGGATTACTCGATTTTTGAGCGCGGAGAGCATTCCTTTTTTGATGTGTCATTATACATGACGCAACCTCGTCACCTCCCCAAGCCAAAAGACGAGGATTTCCATTACCTTGGTTCAACTCTCATGTCGCTGGTTGAACAGACAAGAAATGACCTTTCCTTGTTATTTCAGCTTCAGTCGAAAGAAGAAAAACTTGGGGAAAACGCTGAAGAAACAAAAACCTTAAGGACTAGAATTCGCTCACATTTTGAAAGTCTGGACACCTATCAATCACCCACACAGCGCCTGAGAGCCGCTAAAAATTTGATCGCGCATGCTTTTTCGGTTGGGGTTATTTCAAGATTGGGCTCAGAGGAAAACGGGTTCAGTCTTATTGGCGAAAATAAAAGTAATTGTCCTTTTGAAAACTACCAGTCGTGGACCAGAGGAATAACAAATGCGGCCACTGGCATAACTGAAACAAGAGCAAAACTCATAAAGGTTCTTAATGACCATGGTGATGAGGAACCGGATGACAAAAAAACATCCAACCCTCATATCAGGTTCCCCTTTTATTCAACAGAAATAGCCTGGCTTTATAATGAGCGTGCACTTGTCAATTTCGTTCAGGGTAAACTCTATGATTCCCTGCCCCTATATGAAAAAGCACTTGAAGTCATACAGAAGCAGAAGTTTTGTAAATACGATGACTATCATATGGGGCCGAGCTCTTCCTATCGCAGGGTTATGCTAAACAAAGCACTTGCTCGACTGGAATTTGGAAAAATCAGCGAAGCGAAATCAGATTTCATCTTATTGAAAAAAACGAATTCAGCTACGCGTAATTCTGACAGCGTTGGCCTCACAAAAATCATAGCAACCGGTTATCTTGGTTTATGTGATCATTTGATAGACCGACTTGATACTGCTGAAGAATGTTATGATCAGGCAATAAAAATGCTTGAGCAGATGCCCCATAGGCTTCGAACAAAAGCTATCTTTCTAAAATTTCGCGCTGATCTCAATCGAACCAAGGGAAATTATGACAGGTCCTTAGAAGATATTGAGAGTTCAATACGTTCAGCAAAAAGTGTGGCGCAACAGGATATTCTTCATCATGCAATGGTGTCCAAGGCACTGATTGTCGCGGAAAAAGATGGTAATTATCCAAAAGCTTACGATCTTCTGAGACGAAGTGAAATCTACGCTGAGAAGCTCGGCATTCCCAAATTAACCGTTGATGCCTCCATCATCAGATCGAAAATACTCCTTTCCCAAGGTCAGTTTGACAAAGTTGGCGAATATCTGACGACCTCTATTGCTATTTGCAACAAGAACGGTATGACACTGCGTAAAATAGCAGCGCTTAATCAATATGGTGACTTCCTCAAAATGCGCGAAGACGATCAGCATCTCTCAGATCGCGTTCTCGCTTTTGCAGACCATCTCGCGGAAAAGACAGGTTATATGTCCAGAACAAATTACAGTTGGCAACGTAAAGGCTAGATCATTCCCAAATACCTATAAATGGCTTTGGAAATCCTTCGGCATTTTTAAGCGACCTTGGCGAGATGCTCTTTCTGAATCAACGCGGACAAACGCCTCATGCCATCCCGGATGACGTCCGGTGAGCAGGTCGAAAAAGAAAGGCGCAATGTATTATGGCGTGCCTCATCAGCATAGAATGCACCGCCCGGTACAAAAGCTATTTTCTCTTCTTCTAGGGATTTTTTCAGCAGATGTTTTGCATCCAGTCCTTCGGGAAGCATAATCCAGACAAACATGCCCCCGCCCGGCGCGGTAAAGGTCGCGCTGTTTGGCAAATACTGCCTTAAAGCGTCCAGCATGGCGTCTTTTCTCTGCCGGTAAACATTCCGTAGCTTCTCGACATGAGCGTCCAGATCGTTGGAAAGCAGTTCAAAAGTGACAATCTGGTTGACAGTTGACGTATGGAGGTCATTGGCCTGTTTCAACAGAACCAGTTTTTCCAGAATGACTTTCGGAGCGATGGTCCAGCCAACACGAAGGGCTGGCATCAGCGTCTTTGATGCCGTACCGAGCTGAATAACCAAACCTTTTTCCTGCCAGTTTCCCTCTCCAACAAATTCGCAATCAATATCGAGCAAGGAAGGTGGTGGCGGTGCATCATAGTAAAGGGCGCGATAGGCGGTATCCTCGATAATCCCGACATTATACTGATGCGCGAGACGAATAATTTCCCGCCGTCGATCTTCAGGGATCGTCATTCCGCCAGGGTTCTGAAAATCAGGAACCGTATAGAAAAATGTCGCGCCTGCCTTAAAGGCTTCCTCAAGGCTATCAGGGATAATACCATCTTCATCCGTCTGAACAGTGACATATTGTGGGCGCCTTGTTCCAAAGACCTGCAGGGCCCCAAGATAGGTCGGGCTAGCCACAGCGAGTTTCGTACCCGCCTCGAGTAAAATCGTCGAAAGCAGGGTGAGAGATTGCTGCGCGCCATTTGTAATCAGGATATTATCCCGCTCAATTCTATTCAGCGGGGTAGATACATTTTCGGCAACCCAGTCTCTCAACGGGGCAAAGCCCTCTGTTTGAGAGTATTGCATGGACTGGCGATCAGAAACAGGATCCTCCTCCATAGCGTCCCGAATAGCTTTTACACGGTCCATTGGGAAAAGATCAGGATCGGGAATACCCCCTGCGAAAGACAGAATTTCCGGGTCTTCCAGAATTTTCAAAAGTTCCCGAATTTCGGAAGCCTGAATGGATTTTGCATCCAGAGAAAACTTATCTTGCCAGCTCATACCAACACTCTCAATCAATTAATGTCAGTATTATTGACCTTAATTTAATTTCACGTCAACATAAATTTGTGAAATTTTAGACTATTTTTGGCACTCAGTGAGAAATAGTTGGCATTATCTTGCTTTGATCGGTCACTTTTGAACCAATTCAGCTTTCTGTATCAGTTTGTCCAGACTGGAAAAACTCGCGGCCTTTTGAAAGCTATCAAATGATCCCGTTTCCAGGATCTCTTTCATAGACTGTGTCATTGCCCCAAAAGCCACCCGAGAAAGTGCGGAACCAGCACTGACCCTGGTCACACCACATTCCTGCAATTCCTGCATTGTCACGCCTTTCAGGCCAATCCCTGCGACCACATTTACCGGCCGTTCCACGGCATCACACACCTGTTTAATTGTTGCAAGATCAGGGAGTCCCGGCGCATAGAGAACATCCGCGCCTACATTTTGATATCCAAGAAGACGGTGAAGGGTATCGTCAAGATCTGATCGACCAAAGAGATAATTCTCGGATCGGGCCGTCAGCATAAAATCCGGATCCAGTTTTCTGGCCGTCTCGCTGGCCGCCGCGATGCGTTCAATGGCAAGGCTCGCATCATATAAGGGATTATCCTCATCCCCTGACGTATCTTCTATTGTGCAGCCCGCCAGTCCGATTTCGATAGCACGCTCAATCGTTTTGGCCACCGCTTCCGGATCCTTACCATACCCGTTTTCAAGATCTGCACTTACCGGCAAATGGGTTGCTTTCACGAGTTCTTCTGCATGGGTAAGTGCTTCTTCGCGGTTAATCTCGCCTACGGCACTGGTTTTTCCATTTGAAAATGCATAACCCGCGCTTGTGGTTGCAAGTGCCTCTGCCCCCAAGGCTGTTACCATTTTAGTGGATCCAACATCCCAGGGATTGGGGAGAAAAAATGCTGTTCCCCTTTTATGCAGTGCCGCAAAATCCCGGCTTTTATTACTCATATCCGTCATTATTTTTCCTTTATGTTCCTCTTTTGTTCTTTATATTATGAAACACTCTTTTTGCAAAGCACAAAGATCACGAGGAATTACAGTTTTTGCCCTTTAAAATTATTAAAAGGTTGGCTTCATTAGTAGTTGAGTGCTATTCAAAAATTTAGCAACTGCCCAAAACTTGACCATACGGTCAGTTATTCATAATTTTCGAGTTGTGGATAGTGAGTTATTTGAAGTGATCGAGGTTTTCCGGAATGACGTCTAAAGAGATAACTGAAGAAACAAATAACCAAGGCCGCATCCGTCAGGAAAACAGAAAACGCATCATGAGCGCAGCGGAAAAAGTGTTTTCCCAAAACGGGTTTCGCGGATCAACCACGGCCTCTATTGCGGAGGAAGCAGGCCTTCCAAAAGCAAATATCCATTATTATTTTGGCACCAAGGAAGAACTTTACCGCGCTGTAGTCGATGAGATTGTTGATCTTTGGCTGTCTTCTTTTCGCGAAATCCATGAAGGGGACGACCCTGCGACAACTCTTGCTGATTACATCCGCGCAAAAATGGAACTTTCAAAAAGTCGCCCTGAAGCCTCCCGCGTTTTTGCCAATGAACTGATCAGGGGGGCACCTCGTATCCAATCCTATCTCGCAGGTGACCTTAAAAAATGGGTCGAGCAGAAATCTGCTATCCTGGATAAATGGATTGAACAGGGAAAAATGGCGCCGGTTGATACCACCCGATTAATCTTCCATATATGGGCAATGACGCAAACATGGGCTGACTTCGAAGTCCAGTGGGCATCGGTTCTCGGCCGTGAGGATAACCGCCTTGAAGAGCAGGATTTCGAGCAGGCCACCAACTCTATCATTACAACAGTTCTCAGAAATTGCGGTCTCCTCCCCCTGCCCGAACGCCGGACAGGGGTATAGCGCACATTTAGTCAATCAGTCTGGAAAGTTCAGAAAGTCCGACTTTTTTATCATCGATCAGAAAGCGTGAGAGGTCTTCCTCTTTTACAGGATCCTGTAAATTATAAGGATCTTTTGCTTTCAGGC
This sequence comes from Sneathiellales bacterium, assembly GCA_022360775.1. Lineage (GTDB taxonomy): Bacteria > Pseudomonadota > Alphaproteobacteria > Sneathiellales > Sneathiellaceae > Sneathiella. The sequence continues at coordinate 18,686 of JAKSCD010000411.1, forward strand.
GATGTTCAAGAACCAGCTTGGCCCAGAGAATTCGGCGGCCATCTCCTTTTTTCTGATCCAGCTGACAGGCTTCCCAGGTGAATAGAATTGCAGTTATAAGGTGATAGAGAAGCGAAGTCGCCTGCCGGGAGGAAACTTCATTATCGTCTTCATGAGCGACTTTGGTGATCAATTCTGAAACACCGTTAAGGTTATCCGTTAATTCAGCAAGAAAAGCTTCCGGCGCGTTTTCACACTCTTTCAACTTATCCTTAAGATCAGCAAACAGGGCCTCATCGCATCCCTGCTTTTTAATCGCCCGGGACATGGCATCGATAGCCACGATATTCCCGGCCCCTTCCCAGACTGAACCGCAATAAGCGTCTCTGACCAGTCGGGGATTGATCCAGTCCTCAATATAGCCGCAACCGGCCCGCATATCGAGCGAGTCGCCCGTCACATCCCGGCCATCGCGTGTTGCACGGAATTTCAAAACCGGCGTTAGCAGGCGAAGGATCGAGGCTGCGACCTGGCTTGGCGGATTGTCTTTGTCACCTGCCGCCTTATCCAGCATATCAGCCGTATAATGATAGAAAGACGTTCCCTGCTCCGTCGGCAGGAGAATTTTTAGCATCTGACGGCGCGCGAGCGGTTTATCCACAAGTGTTTCGCCGAAAACCACCCTGCCCTTGATAACGGCCATGGCGTCATGGACTGCCCGTCGCATCAGTGCCGTTGATTTCACGCCATTTGAAATACGGGACCAGTTGACCATTTCCGCCATCTGTTTAAAACCATTATCCAAAGATCCCACCTGATAAGCGATCGCGCCTTCCATAATGACTTCCGCACTCGCCATTGACCGGGTTCCCAGTTTTTCCTTAAGGCGAACCATACGATAGTGATTTTGCGAGCCGTCCTCGAGGAAACGGGGCATGATAAAAAGCCCGAGACCCCTGGTGCCTGAAGGGGCGTCCTCAGGACGCGCAAGCAAAAGAACAACGCCTGCATCAGCGTTGGAGCAGAACCATTTCTGACCATGAATACGCCAGTGGTCCCCTTCTCTTCTGGCAATTGTTGTTGCCGCGCCGACGTCGGAGCCCCCTTCTTTTTCCGTGATATACTGACCGCTCTGCAGTAGCTCTTCCATATCCTGGGTGATCATACGATCAAGGAATTTGTCTTTTACAGACTGTTCCCCGAACATATCCAGAATATGCGCCCCTGAATCTGTGACATTAAGCGGGCATCCCATCCCAAACTCAGCCTGATTGAAAAGGTAGGTAAAAGCATGTTTGGCAACTGTCGGAAGCTTTTCCGGCCAGTCCAGGACCCCTTCCCTGTGACCCATGGCGTGAATACCGAATTCGCCAAAAGCGACCTCTTCCATATACTTATAAGACGGATGGTATTCGACCCATTGAACATCATTTCCGAAACGATCGCGGTGATGAAGAACGGGTGTGTGATGGTTTGCAAGGCGCGCTGCATCATCGAGTTCATTGGCAACCAGATGACCAAATCGCTTCAGATAGGCCTGAAGATGCTCATAAAGCTCAGGTTTCAGATAAAGTCCCAGCAGGTCCTGCAGACTCTGGTCAGCATCGTAGAAATTCCATCCGGTAGTATCCGGTGCAATAACACCTGATGCGCGGGCTGTTTTTGTCGGGGCTTTCATGGGCACTCTCCTTTTTTCCCGATCCTGTTTCAGGAAAGGAAAAATGCCAAACGAATTATTGTTTTGCTTAAGGTGATTAAAACTCAATCAAATGACGCAAAAAACTAAACCATACCTGGATAATCTTCCCTTTCGTTACGGCCCTGTTGCTCCGGAATATGAAGGGCAGCCCGGATGGCCTCCTTGTGATTTCCAGTATCATAACAGGAAAGCAATGCCCGCATCAGGGACTTGAGTTCGGTTGGTTCTTCAAGCTCCAAAAACCGATTACAGAGCAAATCCATCTCCTTTTCTCCAAGTGCCGTCTGAAACGTCAGGGTAAGACTGCTTTTTCTCTGCCCTGCCGCAGAAACATCTGAATATCCTAAAAGCCCTTGCATCAGCATTGTATCGTCCTGGATCTGTTGCCAACTTTCCCCGCAGAAAAA
>JAKSCD010000342.1 GCA_022360775.1 Sneathiellales bacterium
AAAACGGCACCGTCACCGCCAAAAGTTAGGGGTGTCGCACCCGCCGCTAGAATTTTGTCAAGGGCTTCTTCTGTTCGGGAATAGAAAGCCGGTATGGCATGAAGGCCACCTCCTGGATAGTTAAGGTCACCGGCATCGATGACAGTATATTTTTGAAGAGGATCATTTTTTGCATCCTCCACAAGTTCCAGGGCTAAAACGGATTGTTCCCGTATTGCTGCAGGACCTTGACGCGCTCCCATTCGGGTTGGATGAGAACCACAATCAAAGGGAAGTCCGGCAATAACAATATCGGCGTTTGAAAAATTCTGAGATAGGGGAAGACGGGCAAAGGAAAGAGGGGGTACAAAAAGTCCTTCGCGTTCGGTTCTCATGTCAGGCTTTCTATTAACGTATTTAATCTCTCTGAATGATCAGAAACTTTTTCATAGGCGCGTGCCAATCGCAAGATCGTTTTCTCATCAAATCTTGCCCCGACTATTTGCATCCCTACCGGAAGGCCATTTTGGGCGATACCGATGGGAATTGAGGCTGCCGGATGTCCTGTCAGGTTAAAAGGAAGCGTGTAGGGTGTGGCATCTCTCCAGCGATCAAAATCTTCTGAATGATAGATAATATCAGCTCGGGGGGCTGTGGACGCCATGGTGGGCGTGATCAGTAGGTCATACTCATCGAATAAGGTATTTACCTTCGCTCCTAGTTTTACTCGGCCGGATTCCGCGGCATAATAGCTATCCAGATCCACTGAAAAACCCTGCTCTGCAAGTTTTCTGAAACCGGGATCCAGTTGATCCCATTTATCTTTCGGAATTTGTTTTAGAATATAAGCAAAACCTGCCTTCCAGTAGTCTTCAAAAACGGGCCGCAAAGGATCAAAAATACTGTCTGTTACCTCGACAACCGCACCGAGCTTTCGGAGTTTATCAAGTGCCTTATCCATATATTCCAGTATTTCAGGGGTCGCTTCGGCACCGCCAAGATCCGGACTATAGGCAATTTTCACCCCAGCGATTGAGCCTTCTAAACCTTCAAGATAATCCAGCTTCTGATCTGCAGCAGAGCGCCAGTCACGGCTGTCAGGCTGGCTTATTACATTGAGCATTAATGCGGCATCGCTGACTGTTCGGGAGAGCGGGCCGGTGCTGGCAAGTGTTGAATAGGGGCTGTCATTTGGGGCATGCGGAACACGACCATATGTTGGTTTAATACCGAAAAGCCCGCAATAGCTAGAGGGAATTCTGACAGATCCGCCTGCATCGGTACCATGAGCAAGAGGACCAAGACCTGCAGCAACTGCCGCCCCTGCGCCGCCGCTGGAGCCACCAGGTGAATGATCTGTATTCCATGGATTTCTGGTGATGCCGAAGCGTGGTGAATCTGTTATGCCCTTCCAGCCAAACTCAGGAGTATGCGTTAGTCCAAAAAGAATAGCACCAGCCTCGCGAAGGCGTTCTACAGCTGGACAATCGCGTACTGCAGGCGTTGAGGAAGAAGCATGTGATCCGCTCAGGCAGCTTTGACTTTTAACATTCACGATATCCTTGATGCTTATGGGGATACCATCCAGCGGGCCAAGAGGATTTCCTTCTCGCCAGCGCTTATGTGATTGTTCAGCCTGGGAAATAGCATTTTCATGATCAATCAATCGAAAGGCATTGAGGGAGGTGTTCAGTGTTTCCGTTCGTTTGAGAAGTTGCTCAGTGAACTCAACCGGTGAAAGTTTTTTCTCTTTATATCGAGTGTGTAATTCAACGGCACTGAGCTGGAACATTTTTCTCTCCTTTTTCACTTCAGTATGATTGAGCCTTCTCCCTTTGTCATCAAAAGTTCCGGAAAACAGATCCATTTAATGTGAGAGCAAAGGATCTTCTGGACGCCTGTTTTCAGCTTTGTTTTGTTCCCTGATCCCTGATTGTTTTTCCTTCCGCTACGACTCAAATGACTGCTCCCTGGAAGAGAAAAACGCCCTCAGATAACACTTGTAGGGAATGTTAATGAAAAAAAACTCCCGCCCAGAACTGAACGGGAGAGAGCAGAGATAAAACCGCATCCGGTGTGATTGCGCGAAAGTCTATCAAAAGCCGGTCAAGCATCTGCCTGATTAAGCATCAGATTGATTTCATCTTTCAAGGCCAACCGCTGGCGGCGAAGTTGCTTTTCATACCCTTCATCTGCAGGTTCTATATTTGTCTCGATGCGGTGAATTTCGCGATTTACCGTGTGATATTCATCTGTCAGTTTGGCAAAATGCGCGTTGCTTTGATTGAGTTTCTGGATCTCTTCTTTTTTTTCCGGAAACTCTTCGGTTAACTCGTGTGCTACGTGAGACATGATATCCATCCGTCCTTTATTATTGATGATTTTAATCTAAGAACAGACTGTTTCCGACTTCATTGACCTCCATCAATCTGGCAGGAAAGCTGGACCTTTTTTAAAAATTGGGAGAAACTGGATACCGTGAAACAACATCAGATTTCACCAAGGGAAAAAAGAACGAGAAAAAAGGTGTGAAAATGAGCGAACAGAGTGAAGCTAGAGCAAATTTCAGATCCATGACGGAATCAACTGCGGATGATTACGTCATTATCGGAGATCACTTCCGAAAATTTTCCAAAGAACTGCCCGATCGGATCATGGAGCATCTTAAATTACTGGATGGTGATTTCGGTGGTTTTCCCATCGATCGTCTCGAACATTCCTTGCAATCGGCAACGCGCGCTCATCGTGACGGTCGGGACGAGGAATATGTCGTTATGGCGCTGCTCCATGATATTGGTGATACTTTAGGGACCTTCAATCATGCAGATCTTGCAGCCGCTATTTTGCAGCCTTTCCTGTCGGAAGAAAATTACTGGATTGTAAAAAATCATGGTATTTTCCAGGGGTATTACTTTTTCCATCACATTGGTTTGGATCAGAACCTTCGGGATCAGTTTAACGGGCATCCTTATTTTGACGCCTGTGCGGAATTTTGTGAAAAGTATGACCAAAACGCATTTGATCCCGATTATGAATCTGAAGATCTGGACTTTTTTGAACCCATGATCCGGCGTGTAATGGCATCGCCCAAAAAATCAATCTATAAAACCGGAGATCAAGGTATTGCCGCGGAATAGCCGCTGACGCTTACTTGAAGATTATGTGATCTTCGCATGGTTACATTTGTAAACCAGGTTACAATTTGATATCGTTATGTTTAATTCATCCGATATGATTTGGGAGATGGTTTGTGGCCCTGAAAGTGCGAAAAAATAAAAGTCCTGCTCCTCCCTTTGACTGCCCTCTTTCGAGATGCATGACCCTTTTGGGAGGAGCATGGACACCAAATATTCTATGGGCTTTAAAGGGAGGGCCTCGCCGTTTCAGTGAACTGAGGATAGATATCCCTCAGGTTTCAGCTAAAATGCTTACAACCCGGTTGAGAGAGCTGGAGGAAAGGTTGATCCTGACAAGAGAAGTCAAACCCACATCTCCTCCTTCTGTTGAATACGCGCTTACGGAATTTGGTGAAGAGCTTATGCCAGCCATTGAAGCCATCGCGAAAGTTGGCCGAAAAGTTCAAAAACAGCTGGAGGGTGAAGCTGCATTCTCAGACGGATAAATCCTCTTTGATGCGCTTTGCCTTGCGGCTCGCCTGCAATTCCCTGTGAGAAATATATGTGGTGGCCGCAATGATCACAAAACCGCCCGTAAAGACAAAGGGGTCCAGAGCCTCATTAAAGACAACCATCCCAAGGATTGCAGCCCATACCAGTTGAAGGAAAGTTAGAGGTTGCGTAACGGTGATCGGTGCTGCTTGAAAAGCCTTTGTGAGGGTGACATGCCCGAGGGTTGCGAATACGGCTGCAAGGGTCAACCAGGACAGTTCCTCGAAAGTCGGAGGACGCCAGTAGTAGATTGCGCCAGGCAGGAGAGTGAGCGTACATCCCAAAGAGAGCATGCCGACAATAAAGGATGGATTTTCGGTGTCTGTGAGCTTTTTCGCGATCAGAAAAGAGGTTGCAAAAAGAGGGGCAGCGCAAAGCTGGGCCAGTTGTCCCATATTGATTTCCTGAAACCCCGGACGAAGAATGATCAGGGCACCGATAAAACCGCAAACGACCCCTAATATTCGCCTGATCCTGAGTGTTTCTCCAAGAAACAATGCAGCGCCGATGGTAATGAATATTGGTGCGATATAGCCGATTGCAGTTACCTCTGCGATGGGAATGCGAGCCATGGCGAAGAACCAAAGAAGAACGCCAACACCATGAATAAGACCACGTGCAGAATAAAGTTTGATAACCCGCGGGCTCATTTGCTCTGGCCAGTGGCGCAGGATCATGGGCAAAATAAGAAAGCAACCGATTAGATACCGAATGAAAGCGGCTTGTACAGCGGGGATATCAGCGCCCAGATGGCGGACAATGCCTGTCATGGCGACGAAGAGGAAACTGGTAACAAACATCCAGCAGACCCCTTGCAGAGTACGGTTTTCCCGTATTGTTGTTGTTATGGACACTAGCGTTCCTTTGATTTGCTCCTTTCATGATCCTCTATTGGCGTGGATCTGTCCAGAAAATACAGGGTTCAGTACCAAATGGCATACTGCCTTTCACAAAAACCCGGGAGGTCTTTTATAATCAGTTGGCGGCCGTCATTGAGGAAGACCTCTCCGTTAAAGGATCCGAAAAGCTGATGAAAATCGAAAGGTGTTTTACCATCGGGATTACTGGCGGTGTATTTGCCTTCAGATCGAAAATGCAGTTTGACGGCACCAGTATCGGAAGTAATTTCCCAGGGTTGCGAGAGATTATCCCGGTCATAGGAAAATTGAATAAGCCCGGCCGGATAGAGTTTCCCATCCACCCAGATCACATTTTCAGAATGACCAGTTTCATTGACACTGTTGGAAAGGTTAAGACCGATACATCTCCCCTGTTCGTCATAACCGGTAATACAGGCCCAATTCCAAAAAGTATCACGGCGAAGGAAACCGGCTGTGAAATCGTGATGTGCACAGGCGCCCAAATCCTGCAGGCCAATTTCTCCCTCTTCAGTAACAAGATGACCTTCTGCCTTGAGGCCAGCGACCTTCTGACAATATGTCCATCCAGTCGGACCCGTCGGTGTTGTAAGCCTTAGCGTTTCAAACGGAACTGCACTTTCCTCAAATTTCATATGTAGAACCTGCTTTTCATCAATCCTGACAAGAAGTTCCTTGGAAAGCCCATTTTTTTGCAGATTAAATGAGACCTCCATTCCTTTGCCTTTCACAAAGGAGAAGCCCTCGTCAGGGTCTTGAGCGATCTTAAAGTCACCCTCCGTTCTTGCGCGGCACCCGCGTTTCAGCATTTCTCCTGTCTCTCTATCGAACAGATAAAAGAAGGCTGTTGTCTGAAGGCTTGTATGGGAAAGGGAGCATCCGGCGATGAACTTTTTCGAGGCGAAACCGAGAAAGTGAAAATGGACAAATTGGCGTTCTTTTTCAGATGACTCCAAAATGTCTCCGAACGGAGATTTCAAGACATAGTCTTTGTAATTAACCTCACCGACAGGCGTCTTGGAAAACCCGTATTGAAGAGAGCCGGTATTGGAAATCAGTTTTGCCATTTTTTCTTCCTGTTCTTCATAGGCAGTCTGCATTTTCCAGCCTAGCGAAAGCGCAATGATGTGCAATGGAAAACAGAAAATGAGAATGTGTTGAGACTATTCAATTTTTCTAAAATAAGATAAAATTGAATTAGAAAAAATAAAGGGGTGGGGGATGACAAAGCAAGTTACAGATATAACAATTGTTGGTGGCGGTACAGCAGGATGGCTGACAGCCGCGTTTCTTATCCGGTATCTTAATTTCCGGGCAGAAGGGACCAAAACACGCATATCCTTGATAGAGTCCCCAAACGTTCCGACGATCGGTGTCGGCGAAGCAACAATTCCAAGCATGCCGGATCTGTTAAAAAGCCTGGGGGTTTCCGAGCAGGAATTTTTTATCAAATGCAACGCCTCTTTTAAGCTCGGTGTTCGATTTAACAACTGGAACCATGATGAACATGGAAATTCTCTTTCCTTTGTTCATCCATTTGATGGTATCGGGACCCAGTTGGGCGGCCAGAATCCTGCTTATCATTTTCATAAATACGGTGGCCCTGAGGGACGACCAAATCTTGATGATTGTCTTTCCGTTAGCGTCGCCGCTATCCGAAACAAAAAAGGCCCAAAGGGGCTGGAACATGGAGATTACGAAAAACATCTGAACTATGCCTATCATCTGGATGCAGGCCTTTTCGCTGATTTTTTGAGGGATATATCTGTCGAACGCGGGGTTAATCATATCCTTGATGATGTCGAAGGGGTGGATCAGGATGAGAACGGTTTTATTTCCTCTCTGAAATTGCAGAGAAATGGAGATCACCCTGTGCAGCTTGTTATAGATTGTACGGGTTTCAAAGGGGTGATTATCAAGGAAGTATTGGGCGTAAAATTCAATGATTACAGTCAATATCTGCTGAATGACAGGGCGCTTGCCGTACAAATTCCTCATACGGACCTTGAGAGCATCGAGCCATGCACCAATTCTACTGCCCTTGGGGCAGGGTGGGTCTGGCGTGTTCCGCTTTTTAACCGGATTGGCACAGGATATGTGTTCTCCAGCCGTTTCAGAAATGATGAAGAAGCAGTGGATGAATTCAAACAACATCTGGGAGAGGAAGGCACCGGCACGGAGCCCAGAATAATTCCTGTACGGGTCGGACGTATGGAAAAAGCCTGGGAGAAAAACTGCGTGGCAATCGGATTGTCTTCAGGATTTATTGAGCCTCTGGAATCAACCGCTATCTATATGATCGAAAATTTTGTGAAGCTTCTGATGCTTAATTTTCCTGATCGAGATTACCCTGAAGCGTTGCGCAATCGGTTCAATGATGTGACCGGCAGTATGGTACAGGATATTCGGGATTTTATTATCCTGCATTATTGCACCAATAATCGGCAGGACAGTGAGTATTGGAAAGTTGCGCGGGAGGAAATGAAAATTCCGGACAGTGTTTCTGATCTGCTTGAGGAATACCGGCACACCCTTCCTGTTCAAACTGCCTTTGATCAGACTTTCCTCTTTAATCATATGAGCTATCTGACAGTGCTCTTTGCCAAAGGGTTCTTTAAAGGGATTGAATTTCCTGCAGAACGATTCATTTCCAAAAAGGACTGGGACGTTCGCATGGACCGCTTTGAAAAATACGAGCAGGATCTGCTTTCAAAACTGCCGGGTCATTATGAGCTTTTGAAACATTTCCGCGGGGAGGTAGAACTCCCCTCATCAACGCCGAAAGGCTTTGCCGGCATGGCAGGCTATGGAAGTGGCCAACCGACAGTTGCCTTCGGAGGTGCAGGAGCCTTCAAAGCCAATATTCAGTTTGCGAACAAGAAAACGGACACACAGATTGACCAGAATGGCGGTAATATTCTCTAGGATCACGCCGCCCGTTTCTCAAGTTCATTGAGTGCCGAGAAGAAACGTGGCCAGTGGCTCCAGATCAGGAACTGACCTGCGTCATCGACCACGTCCAATGTTGCATCCTGAAAAAGATGCATATGAGCTTCAATCCGGGCGAGAGGGTTCACATGGTCCTGACTGCCATGGAGCACTGTTACTGGATGGTTGAGTTTTTTGAGATCTTCAGACCAGTCCTGAACAGTATAGGGCGCATCTCTGCAAAACCCTTCCACTCCTTGTGCAACGGTATGCTGTAAACCTTCGAGAAGAAGATCCCTTGTTTGCGGAAGCTGTACAGCCCGCTTATCGGCAGGAATAGAGCGTACGAGCGCATCAAGAAACCTGTTGCCGAGGCCGGATCGGATCATTGCCGCCCCTGACTGGCAGATAAATCTGAAAAGAGGGGGCGTCTTGATGGACGTTTGCGCAACAATACGCTGCCTAATCGGGAGTTCTTCAACATATTCCGATTTCCAGATCGGAATATGACTGATCAGGATCACACCGGAAACCCGTTGTGGCGCCCGTAGGGCAAGACGGGTTGCATAGCAGGAGCCCGAGAGATGTCCGGCAACAAGAGCTTTTTGAATACCAAGATGGTCCATTAATCTCACAACATCTCTGGAAACTCCGTCAAGCAGCGCATCCGGACTTTCGGGAGGGCGCATATCTGTTTCGCCAAAACCCGGGCGCGATGGTGCAATAATACGCCAGCCTTTTATGGTTGCTGCTTCTGTGGCATCAAGAGTAAGCTTTCGGCCAAAGGTCATCCCATGCAGAAAGATAACCGGTGCGCCGTTAATGGATCCCTGATCCACATAAGACATTCGTCTTCCCGAAGGGAGGATGATTTCCCCCTCACGAAAGAGATGGGAGGGCGGTGCCGCATTTTCAAAATGCCTTGCAATACTGGTGCTGGCGTTGAAATTGGCAACAAAGCCGGTGACCTGTCCCACAAGTTCGGCAATATTCTTGGCTTCAAACTTCTGCAAGGCGCTTCGAACCTGGGTCCGGATTGTGTTGATGCTGGCGCCCCGATCTTCCGCCACTTCATTGGGGCTTTTCCCCGTCGCTAGACCTTCCACGATAGCAACTTCCGCATCACTAAGCGAAAACGCAGTTTTTAACGCTTCCGTAGTGCGCTTGTCGAAATGTATACCACCACTGGTGAGCAGGAAATGAGCCTGCGGGCCGGCAGAGTTCTGGCTGACATCCAATTGGGGTAAAAGCAGGCGCGTAACAATGATGTAATTTGCGGAGTCGCTCGGGGCAGCAAAGGCGTGGCGTGCGAAAAAGACACTGCCTGTCTGGCCTGATCGCCCGGAGCACCAGGCCTCAATTTTCTCCAGAACATCACTTTGTAAAAGATCCGTATTCAGAGGCAGGTTTGCAATTTCCTGGCCCAGGATGGATTTTGCCGCGTCATTCGCCATCGTGATCTTGAAAGACTGGTTAAAGACCAGGCTTGGCCCAACAAATCCGTTGAGAAGGGTTTTAAGCGGGCGGGTGCGATTATCGACAGCACTCATGGCTTCGAGCATTTGCTCGGCCCGAGTGAAATGCATTTGAAGGATATCCTGCCGCCCTTCATCCAGGCTGGATGAGACGAAAGAATCCCAGAGCTCCATCATATTGTCATAACCTGAAGGCTCGAGAATGACGCGATAGGCGCTATCAATCAGGTTATGAAAATCCCCTTCTTCTTCACTCATACTACCCCTCCAAAATACCCCAATTGCTAATGTAAGGGATTTTGTGGATTTTGGAGTGTGTTTCCTCACTAAAATTGATGAGATTTGATACTTTTTCTAGTTTTACGCTTTTCTGAGGAGGGTGAGGCCCAGCTTGTTCAACTGCGCCTTGTGCGCCGATTGAGCGATCGCGTTTAGCTTGCCAATATCCCGATAGAGAAGGGAAAGATGAGAATCTTCAGCTTCACGATCAATTTGCCTGAGTTTGGAGATCTTCTCGAAACAGGGTTTGAAATGTTGTTTGAAACCAAGATAGAGCCTCGAGAGGACAGCAGGATCCGGGTTGTTTTGCAAAAGATCAGTGACCTTGGCGCACTGGAGCGATAACAGATCCATTTGCAGCGCAATTTCCCCAAGAGCCGTGGCGTCAGAAGGGGAAGTCGTCGTTTTCAGTTCATCCAGAATGTAGTCAAGTAATCCAAGTTGCGCTTTTGTATGCACAGCATCTTCAACAGCCCGCATAACGAGGGATGTTTGCTCAAAGGCTTTGCCTTCCTCGCCGATCAGATGGTTCAAAGGGATATCACAGTCTTGTAAACTGATCCCGCCATGCGGACATGGATGCAGAAAATCAAGAGGAATGCCAGGTGTTTTGCTCAATCCTGTCGTCTCGGCGCTCACCAGATAAAGGCTAAATGCTTTTCGCAACTCTTCTTCACCTGATATTGCAAGGACCAGAAAATAATCGGCAACGGGACCGTTGGTCAGAAACGCTTTTTCTCCGTTCAGGCGGAAATTGCCAGGTGTTCTAGTTGCGCTTGAGGACAGTTTTTTCGGATGTGCGCCCGCACCCGGTTCAGAAATGGCCACAGAGAGGGTCTTTTTCCCTGCGGCAATCTCTGGAAGCAGCATCTGCTGAATCTCGTGTGAGGCATTCCTGGCAATATGCAAATACGGGATGAGCCAATGACTACTCAGGCACATCGTGGCACCAGGGACACCGCCAACCCTGTTCAGAATATAAACAGCCTCTGCAAGTATATTGAGGTTAGCGTTTAAGCCGCCAAACTCCTCCGGCAGACACAGGCCGGCTAATCCCGACTCTCGAAAGGCGTTCCAGAGATCTTGTGCAAAATCTTCCTGCCGGATCAGCTGGTCTTGTTTTTCCCGAATATGCTGGCTTGCGAACAGGTGAATTTGCTCAAGGATTTCAGGGGTGTTTTTTGTTGTCATTTTTCTTCCCCGCGCTAATTGGCTTGGGATGAGTATAGGCGACACCTTCAGTTGAGAAAAGAGGGAGGCTGAGAATAAGGGGCTGAATTAGGGAGATTTTTCTATCAAACGTTGATCTCTCTCAAGGCGGGAAGGGGACGTTTTTGGTATGGGAGAAAAGTAAGATTTAAAATACAGAATAAGGAGTGGAGATGACTGCCAGAAACACCCGATCAACGGCGCAAAAGCCTGCGCAAAAAACCATTGAGCAGGTTGAAAATTTCAAGGAAGTGAACCCTGCCAACGCCTCTGAAGTTGAAGCGTCAGCGGCAAAGAAAATTCCGGTTCATTCACCGGATGAAATTCGTCGTGTCTTTGAAACAGGAGAGTATCCCTATGAAACCAAGATCCCGCGAAAGGATTATGAGCAGGAAAAGGCTCTTCTTCAAATCGAGCTTTTGAAAGTTCAGGAATGGGTGAAGGAGGCAGATGAAAAGATTGTCCTTCTTTTTGAGGGACGTGATGCTGCAGGAAAGGGGGGAACCATCAAGCGGTTCACGGAACATCTCAATCCGCGCGGTGCAAGGGTTGTTGCTCTGGACAAGCCAACAGAGCGGGAAAAAACACAGTGGTTTTTCCAGAGGTATATTCATCACCTGCCAGCAGGCGGGGAAATGACTTTTTTCGATCGCTCTTGGTATAACCGCGCTGGTGTCGAACGGGTGATGGGGTTCTGCAAACCGCAGGAATATCTCGAATTTATGCGCCAGACACCAGATCTGGAACAGATGATTGTTCGTAGTGGTATACGCCTTTACAAATACTGGTTCTCTGTCACACAGGAAGAACAACATCGCCGATTTAAATCCAGGGAAGTGGAACCGCTCAAAAAATGGAAACTCTCTCCCATTGATCGGCAGTCGCTGGATAAGTGGGAAGACTATACCGAAGCAAAAGAGGCGATGTTTTTCTATACGGATACAGCGGATGCGCCATGGGTGATTGTGAAATCCAATGATAAGAAAAGAGCAAGACTGGAATGCATGCGTCATTTCCTGAATACGTTACCTTATCCGGGTAAGGATCTTTCCGTTGTACGGGAGCCTGATCCTCTGATTATCGGTGCCAGCCATCATGTGATCGGTAATAACGAACATATTCTGGGACGCAGCCTTCATCCGGAAACGAGGCGGAAATAGCATCTCAACAAATGCCGCATACTTCAGGGATGCGGCATTTTTCTTTTAGGCTAGAATGCAGCGAGCAAAAGAGGAGCTGAATTGACATATGCCTAAATTATCTCTGGTTATTGCCCCTGATCCGATTTTTCGGAAAAAAGCTGAGACGATTGAGCAGGTGGACGATGAGATCAGGGAAATGATCTCTCAGATGTTTGAGATTTTGTACCGGGAGAAGGGCGCCGGTATCGGTGCGAATATGGTGGGACTGCTCAAGCGTATTATTGTTATGGATCTGAAGGAAGGCGGGAAAGCATCCCCCCTTGCCATGATCAATCCTGAAATTCTGGCGCGGTCCGAAGAAATGCAGGTTTTTGAAGAAGCGTCTTTAAGCTATCCGGGAATATCAGCCGAAGTCATACGTTCAAAAGAAGTTACTGTTGCCTATCTGGATGAGGAGGGGGAACCCCGAAAACTGACAGCAAGCGGGTTTCTGGCAACAGTCATCCAGCACGAGATGGACTATCTGGAAGGAAAGACTTACCTGGATCATCTTTCTCGCGTGAAACGGGATAATCTGTTAAGAAGATACAAGAAAAACAAGCGGCAGAGGGTGGGATGATTTTGCGGATTTTTGTGATTCTAGGGGTCTTGCTGTGTTCTCTAAACCCTGTTCATGCAGAGGAAAACAGGGAGCTAAAGGGTTATTTCCAGTCCTCCGAGAAAATGAACACGGTCAATCTGATTGTACGTGGCGGTGAGATTAAGAAAGCGCTGATTATTGAAGAAAACGGGGTTAAAAAATTCCAGCGCGAGCTTTATGGACGTGTGGAATCTGTTGATATCTGCGCGATGGATGGGACAGGGCGAAATGCCATTGTTGTCTTCAGTTGCGATACGGGAAATGGCCCCAATTGTCAGCAGGAGAGTATCTATTTTAATACCGACTATAAGGAATATGAAAGCTACCATCGCCATACCATGATCTATGAAGGGTATGAGGAGAGTGATGGCGATATTTGCCTATGGCCGGATCACAGGGCATCCAAAACGGCATTTCTCGATCTGCTGGATGTCTGGCGCCCGGGAGCTGGAGAGGAATATCTTCTTCCCTATACAAAGCAGAAGAAAGAAGACTTTACGGCACCTGTGAAGCTAATCTCGGCAGATCAGCTGGCAAAGGGAATGTTGAAACTCGCACCCTATATCGGGCATTACATTTATTCCGAGACTCTGCATGAAAATGAAAATTGGCGTATTCATGCTCTTACGGGAACTGATTTCTGTGATGCTGAAGGGGTTGTAATTGCCGAAAATCTTAAAAAGAAAAGCTATCAGGCCATCTATGCAATTCCTAGCGGCTGCAGCAAGGCCGTGAATTATCCACCCCGGGTTCTATCGATTAAGCAGGATACAATGGTCGCCGAGTTTTGCACAGATTGTAGCTGGTTCGGGCATTGGGGCGTATTTGAATGGGATCTGAAGTCCCATCAGGTGAAATATTTAAGGGAAGCTGAATAGGCGAAGGCTTTTTCCTGAGCCTTCGCCTGTGACCTGTTTAGTCCAGATCGATATTTTCCTTCGGGATTTCAGATCCCTGTAACCGGCTGGAAATAATCCATTTATTGAGCGGGGTCGTAGACGCACCGGATCGGAAATATTTCAACGTAGTATAGAAAATATAATATTTCCCGCCTTCCGGTTCTGCGGTTGCCACCTGAAACTGGTCCCAGTCGTAAAAGTAAGTGGTTTCCGTACCGCTTAACGTTACCTTACCGCTCAGGCTGACATCAATTTTATCAAAGCTGGCTTCGCTGGTTTTTTTGGTGCGGCTTACTTTTTCAGCATTGATCACCAGTCGCTCAATATCACCAACATAATCATATTTCGGATTGGCCAGAGTTTCTTTTGCTATTTCAATCAGATCAGTATTCGTAGATGCCGGTTTTGGAAGGCGGACGAGACCCCTGGCCTTTTCATAATTTGCTTCATACTGCGCGGATACTTCATTTGCTTTTTTTAGCAGTAGAGCTCTTTGTTCCACATTGTCTTGTTTTAGAAGTCTGGAATAGCTAAGGGCTTCAGAAAGGGTTGTAGTTGTTCTGGCAAGGGTGCTTCTCACTTCAGCGGCGCGCCCTTTGCGCATGAAGTGGTTGCTGCGATGCTGAGGATTGGCCGGATCCATCTTCTTATAGAATTCAAGATCTTTCGCTGCATGTTCAACTGCAAGGTTGATATTGAGGGTGTGTTCCTTAACGGACTGGTCGATTTTTCCAACAATACCGCGCAAGGAATGATCAAGCCTTTTGACATCGTTCAAATCATAGGGTGCCCCTTGTTGCACAGTCTGGCGGTTATTGGGAAGCCAGGCGCGTTTGGCGATTTCCGGCAAGGGCCTATAAATCCGCAAGGCTGTATTTCGGGTGGCTGCCAGGCTTTTGACCCATTTTTCCAGATCCCCCTGCTGATAAGGTTGCTGGGGTGCAGGATGAACAACCAGTTGCCTGATTTTTGCTTCCGCTGATTTAAGGGTGTCCTGCACGGATCCGAGAGCGACCAGTTCTTTCGCCGCATGGTCCTTGCCAACAGCAATAAATTTTGCATATTTATCCAGCGAAACCCGTGTATTCACTACATCAGGATCACTTGCAAAGTCCTGGTATCGAGAGAGCATATTTTCAAAATTGGCCAGTCGTTTTTCATTCTGAGCGACATAGGCGGGATCCTGGAAAGGTTTAGGGCCGGCTTTATCCAGGCCATCCGTTGCACTGATAATATCTCTGTTCAGTTTCTTTATCCGAACGCGCTGTTGCGAGATCATCTGCTTTGCCGATGCAGATGAGGCTGTTGAGGCTTTTACTTGAGGTTTTGAAGCAGGCTGGGATGTATTTCCGGTACTGTTACTTGCAGAACCGGCAGATGGCGAACTGGCGGGATCCAGTAACAGTTTAAGATGATCTTGAAGGTTATTAAATCGCTGATCTGCTTCTATCCAAGCCGGATGGGTCTGGTCGTCTACACCATCCAGTCGCTGGCGAGTGAGTGTGAGCAGTTTCAATGTGCGTTTAATGGTTGGTTTTGACGCTTTGCTTTTTGACAGAAACTGTTCTTCATATTTTGAAATGTCATCCAGCGCGGATTTCACATTTCGGTCCATGTCGGTGTCTGCCAATGCTACACTTGACAGAAGAAACACCAGTCCACCGATCACTGATATCGTTTTTTTCATTCTAGCCCCCCGAGCTATTTTTAATGAGAGCCTCAGTTAAAACGATATAGAGCGGTTCATTAATCATCCAAATTGGTGATTAGTTCAAAAATACTGTGGTTGTTTCACTGAAAATCGATGATTTGCCTTAAAGCGTCTCCCTTGTTCATACGATCCAGCGCAATGTTAATGTCCTCAAGTGGCAAATGATGACTGATCAGCTTGTCAACGGGAAAGCGACCCTTGCGGTAAAGTTCCATATATTGAGGAATATGGATCATGGGATTACAGCTGCCGATATAGCTTCCTTTCACAGTTTTCGCACCTGTTACTAGCGCGGCAATATCCAAAGAAAAAGTGGTCTGTGGGTCAACCAGACCCAAGGCAACAACGGTTCCGCCTCTTCTGGTTGAGTGGTAGGCGGATTCAAAAGCTCCTAAAGTCCCAGCTGTTTCAAAGGCATAATCCACACCTCCCTTGCTGAGCTCAACAACTTTCTCGAACGCTTTATCATCATCATTGTTGATGACCTGCGTGGCTCCAAGCTGGGAGGCAAATGACAGCTTCTTTGGATCTTTATCAAGGACGAAAATTTCCCGGGCGCCCGCCAATTCTGCACCAAGAATGGCACTGGAGCCGACACCGCCTGCTCCCACAATAGCAACACTGTCCCCTGCCTTGATGCCGGCTGTATTCAGAACGGTCCCAGCACCGCACATGACGCCACATCCGAAAAGAGCCCCTACATCAAAGGGGATGTCATCAGGCATGGGTACAACCGATGTCTCTGAAACAACTGCATATTCAGCAAAGGCAGAAAGCCCCATATGATGATAAACAGGCGTTTCATTTGCTGTTAATCGGGTGCCGCCTTCAAGGAGCCCTCCCTCACGATTTGCCAAGAGCCCGGGGCCACAAAGATGCGCATCACCACCTATACAGGCCGGGCAGCTGCCGCATTGCGGTTGAAAAACAAGAACAACCCTGTCTCCAGGCTTCACGCGAGTCACGCCGGAGCCGATTTCCTCAACAACCCCGCTGGCTTCATGGCCGGGAATGATCGGCATAGGCCAGGCCCGGACACCACTGATAACCGATAAGTCTGAACGGCAAAGGCTGGCAGCCTGGATTTTGACAAGTACTTCCTTTTCATGAGGTGTTTCCAGCTCCACTTCTTCAATTTGAAGAGGTTTGCTCAGGATGTAGGGAGTTTCCCTGCCCGTCTCCCGAAGGACAGCCGCGTTGAATTTCAAGGACATTTACTCTTATCTCCCGTTTTTGCCGATCATCGCTATTCTGGCGGAAACAACCAGTTCGGGCAAATTTTTTGAGGGAAATCAATGTGTTTGAGCATCTGCTTTTTTCTAATGGCAAGGCCGCAAATTGGGAACTGAGTGATGAAGTGGGGACCACTTATGTTGAATTTGCGATAGGTAACTTTCAATACATAGATCTATTGATCTGACAAAAGAGGGCGTAATGGCAGACAGTTATAAAGAGCTGACAAAAGATATTTCAAAATATATGGGAAAATTGCGGAAACTTCAGCCAGAGGCGATGGCCGGGTTTACACAGATGGCGCAGGCAGCGGGGGCAGCCGGGGCGCTGGATCCAAAAACAAAAGAGTTTATTGCGCTTGCGATCGGGGTTGCTGTTCATTGTGATGGTTGTATCGGATTTCACACCAAAAAACTTGCGGAAATGGGCGCAACAACCGAGGAAGTGGCGGAAAGCATGGCAATGGCGGTTTATATGGGGGGAGGGCCTTCCCTAATGTATGCCGCGATGGCGATGAAATCCTTCGAGGAATTTACAAATTAGAAAAAGGCCGGAGATTTCTCCGGCCTTTTTTGTTAGCCGGCTTCTTCTTCGGGCGCCAGCTTATCCTGCGTCCGAAGCTCGAAATCGCTGGCATCATGTCTTTCATGAAGCTGTTCTTCCAGTGGTCCGAAAGAACGGTTCACCTTGCGACCTCTGATGACTGCCGGGCGCGCGGCTATTTCGTCTGTCCAGCGGTTCAGATGTGTATAACTGCTTGTATCCAGAAATTCCGCAGCGTCATAAACCTTGTTTTGCACAAGCGCCCCATACCAGGGCCAGACAGCAATATCCGCAATGGTATAATCCTCGCCTACAAGATACCGGTTGTCCGCGAGACGCTTATCCAACACATCCAGCTGACGTTTCACCTCCATGGCAAAACGGTCAATACAATATTGAATTTTGAACGGTGCATAAGCATAGAAATGACCGAAACCGCCTCCAAGATAAGGGGCACTTCCCATTTGCCAGAATAACCAGGAGAGAAGTTCGGGTCGTTTCGCCGGGTCAGTAGGCAGGAAAGCGTTAAATTTTTCCGCTAGATGAAGCAGGATTGCGCCTGATTCAAATATGCGGATCGGCTCACCAGAACTATAATCCATCAGCGCCGGGATTTTTGAATTCGGGTTGGCACCTACAAATCCACTGCCAAATTGATCGCCTTCCAGAATATTCACAAGCCAGGCGTCATATTCTGCACCGCTATGTCCTGCGGCCAGTAACTCTTCCAGAAGAACAGTAATTTTCACACCATTTGGTGTCGCGAGCGAATAGAGCTGCAGAGGATGTTTTCCAACAGGCAGATCTTTTTCATGGGTTGAGCCTGAAATCGGGCGGTTGATATTGGCAAACCGTCCACCATTTTCCTCTTCCCATTTCCAGACTTTAGGCGGCTCGTAGTTTGAAGCCTCACTCATTTCGGGGTCTCCTCAATATCCGTTTTAATGCGCGCCCGGTGAAATTCGTATTTTCAATAGTTTTTGAAAGAGCACAATAACCGAGTTTAAATTTTGTACCATAATCACTTTGATCTTTTTTGCAGGTATCTGGCTAAAAACCCATCCTTTTTATTGCCATGCTGATAATTTCTGCATGATCAAAAGCAAGATCCGGTAGTGTCTCAATATCAAACCATTTAGCATTTCGTGCATCGTCACCTGCTTTAACATGGGGGCAAGTATCAAGATCTGCAACAAAAACGGTGCTGATCGTCCTGTGGCGGGGATCTCTATCAACGGCGCTGAAGGTGTGCAACTGTCTCAGGGTTGCGATACTCAATCCCGTTTCCTCCCTCAATTCTCGCTTGGCACAGCTTTCAAGATCTTCATTCATATCCAGAAATCCTCCCGGAAGAGCCCATGCCTCTCTGAACGGATCATTGGCCCGCTGGATAAGTAAAAGAAAGGTCCGCTCATTTATACGGCCAAACACAGCAATATCCGTCGTAATGGCGGCACGCGGATATTCGTAATAATAGGGCATGTTGGAAACCTGTCCTGAATTGCTCATAGCGTTGGGGTAAGCTTTTGTCTGTC
>JAKSCD010000427.1 GCA_022360775.1 Sneathiellales bacterium
GACCCTACATAGCCGGAAAAAACGGTCTCTTTAATCACCGGAAGATCAAGCATGACGGGATTGCGCCCGCGCTTATGCCAGCCAATTAACGGAACATCTCTTTTCTTTCCTCCCTGATATTGACCGCCAAACCAGACCCTGCCCTGGCTGTCTTGTGCAAGATGGCGAAGGGAGAGCTTGTGAAGGGATCCGGGCAAAAAAACCTGTTCCTCTATATCGCCATTTTCCGGATCTAGATAACAAAGAGAGGGGTGCATTTCAGGAATATTAAGTTTCTGGCGCGGAAAATTGGGATGGGTTGCAATACCGCCATTGGCAACAATGAGCGATTTGCCATCCTGAGAAAGCAGGATTTCATGGGCTCCTATTCCTCCGGTATCCCATTCTCCAATCCGTTTAATCTGCCCTTCATCCAGTTGATAACGCCCAATAACCGCCCGTTCCTCGTCAAACACATTTTCTGTTGCAAAAATTGTATCCTGACCCTTTGAAAAACACCCGTGCCCGTAAAAATGACGGCCCGTGGCTGCAGAAATAAAAATTGGCTTTGCAGAGTTTTGAAAATTCCAGAGACCAAGATATCTTCCGGGCCTTCTTGCAAAGACCAGTATCTGATCTCGCTTGGCAGAAAAGACCAGGCCGTGCCCCCGGGACGGTAACGAATTTTTCCGTACAATCTGCCCATTTTCGTCCAGCAGGAGAAGGATGTAATCCTTGCCATCTTTCGCGCAGCTGGCAAAACGAATTTTCGAAGAAGAAGCGAAAGCCGATACCGGCGCCGTCAACACTGGTCCTGTCAGCGCCGCAGAAAAAGAAAGAAACTGTCGCCTGTTAATCGCCATCAAGTGAGTTAAATCCTATGGAGAGACCGGTCGCGCGCGGATAATCTTCCTTTAGTATCCTGTTTGCTCCCAAAAGAGGAAACCTGATATAGGCGAGTTTCTCATAAGTCTCTTGCCCGCCAAGCAGGTTTTTCAAATCCATTTTCATGCTTTCAAGAGAAAGCAGCGTTTTTTCAACCTGGCTAAACTCGAAGGCCAGTGCGGCCCCAAGCCCCTGATTTTCTTCATCCAGTAAGGCCTCAAAACCCGAAAAGCGATACAGATCCGCAACCGCGCGGCTGTTTTCCTGAAAGGATCTAAGTGTCAGTCCGGAACGCCAGAAAGGGGCCCGCTTATACCTGCTTTTGCCGAACCCCTTTCCAAGCGGACCGTTCACCTTCGCATTAGCCAGCAGCTCCGTCATTTCAGAAGCGGATTTCAGGATATCCTGCAAGACCTCTCCATCATTGCGGTATCGATCATTCTGCTCACTTGCGCTCAGAAGCGTTTTCGAAAAGGCTCCATAGGATGACCAGCTTACCTGCAGTTCTTTCGAAATTTCCAGGATATTGCCGGCGATCGCTTTAGCAAGTGCACAGCTTTGACCATCACGTTGGCGAAGATCCTGACGAGGGGAGGCATATTGCAGATATTCCAGTGCCGGCAAGCCCTGAACGGCTATGCTTCTTGCTTTGAAAGATATCTCTTTCTCCATTCCCGTATGGAGCAAGGCACTGGTCTGTTTGCTAACCCGTGAACGAGTATCGGGCCAGAAGAAAAGCCGCTCCAGCCGGTTTTCTTCGCGAATAGGGCCAAGGCGGATCGCCTCAATGCGTGACCATTTGAGAACCAGTGTTTCAAAAGCTTGATCCAGCTCCAAAAGCCTGTTTCCATGATCGCAAAGCTGATTAAGGTCAGTGCTGTACTGTTCTGCTGCCCGATAAAAATCATGATAGGCAGGCGCTGCAAACTCAGTGACGAATTTCTCGATAATCCCCCGAGATTTCTCTTCTGCCTGGGCTGCATTGAAGCAGAAGAAAATAAGAAAAAAGGCGGGAAGCAGAACAATCCTTTGCGTCATAACGACTCCAGAAATCTGATCAGGGCACCCCGATCCGCAGATGAAAGACCAGCAAACCCGTCCCGGGATGCCTGTCCTTCTCCGCCATGCCAGAGAATGGCTTCGGTCAGATTGCGGGCCCGGCCATCATGCAGGAAGTAGGTATGGCCATTGACTGTTTTTGTAAGTCCTATTCCCCAAAGAGGCGCTGTTCGCCATTCCCGGCCAGTTGTAGATCCAACCGGACGATTATCCGCAAGCCCGTCCCCCATATCATGCAGTAACAGGTCCGAATAGGGCCAGATCAGCTGGAAACGATGTTCCTTATCGATCGCCTTTCGGTTCGTCACATATTTGGGACGGTGGCAATTCACGCAGCCAAGAGAATAAAAAATTTCTTTTCCTTTCAAGACTACTCTATCGGAAACATCCCGCCTTTGAGGAACAGCGAGATTTCTCGAATAAAAGGCGACAAGATCCATAATCGGATCCGGCGCTTCGGTGTCCCCGAGATTCTTCTGAACCCCAGTTGGCTGTTCGAGACAATTCTTTTGCCGCTCCGTGCAGTCTCCCCAGTGACGGGGCGCATCAGGGCTGGAAATGCCGATATCCCCGGCAAATGCCCCGGCAGATTGCTCTCTTACCGTGGGGGTTGAGGCTTTCCAGCCAAAACGCCCTATTTTTCTGCCGCCCTCTTCCCCAACCCAGCTAATTCGTCCGGAAATACCATCCTTGTCTTTATCCTGCGGATCTGCATTGGCAAGAAGATCGTCCTCATGAATGGCGCCCAAAAGGCCAAGACCGATCATCTGCGGCGCAACGCGAGGAGACAACAGGACCTCGTTATGAAGGGGGCCATAAGCCAGATCTTTCACAGAATAGGCCGGCTTTCTAAGAAAAACCCTGGTTCCGTCATCCAGTATAACAGGGATTTCCTCGTAACGGATCGACATCTGCCCTTCTGCCTTTAGGCCAGGAACAGCAAAATCCTGGAGCTGGGTGCCATAGGTCGGCTCGGGAATATGGGAAAGGGCACTCTTTGCAATCGCTTTTTTCTCCGCTTCTGTTTGCGGCGGAATGGAAAGCCGCAAAAACATGGAAATCGCACTATCATCGTCATTTTCCGGCGGATGACCGCGTCCGTCCTTTAAATGGCAGCGCTGGCAGGATCGGGCATTATAAAAAGGCCCTAAACCATCAGAGGCTTTTGTCGAGGAAGGAGAGCTGACCCAGAGCTTTCGGAACAGCGCATTGCCAAGCTTGAAACGCTCCTGCCCTTCAAAATCCATATTGGCAGAAAATTGCGAAAAGGCATCACCGTCAGGTTTTCTCGTCGTTGTAGTCGCCCCACCTGACATCACTTCGAAGGCTTCCGCCTTACTGAAATCAGTGGTCGGTTTCACAACTTTTTCAACGCGCTCCTGATCCTTTTTAGAAAGATCCGGTCGCGCCCGGACGAGATTAAAATCAACAGAAATCAAGCCTGCAACAACGCACAGGCTAATCCATTTGGCCAGCTCAGTTTTTTTCATTTCATATGTCTTTCAGCTTCCGGAGAGGATCGTCCCTTTCCTCGCCGGAAGCGATGATTGGAATCAATTACTGAAAGACAGCTTTTGGATTATCCAGACTGTCAGAACCTTCGATTTCAATCTTTTTAAGCCCGAGCTTTGCAACTACACGCTCAATGGAGCGGGTCTGATCGACAAGTCCGTCGATCGCGGCCTGGACCGTTGCATTACCGGCTTCATTGCCTTCTCCGATCATCTGGTCATAGGCTTCAATACTTTCCGCACGAGCCCTCAGGGTCGCCATGGCACCTACGGTTTTGTTCAGTTTGCCGGTCATTTCCTGATCAAGGGATAAATCCACCGCCTTTACCAGGTCGGATACAGAAGCACCACTGACAATACGGCCATCAATCCGTTTGTAACGACCTGTATAGACATTTCGGATCCCGATCTGATCGAAATAGTGAGAATTATGGGTATTGTCGGAGAAGCAATCATGCTCCTCCTCCGGGTCTTTCAGCATCAGGCCGAGCTTCATCCGCTCTCCTGCAAGCTCACCATAGGAAAGGGACCCCATTCCAGTAAGCAACGCAATCAGGCCGGCATCTGAATTTTCGGTCACTGACTTGCGGGCAACGCCGTCTTTTTGCCACAAGGCCAGCATGTCTTTCAGGTCTGCGATCAGAAGATCTGTTGCCGCAACAAGATATTCCGCCCGGCGATCACAATTGCCGCCTGTGCAATTTTTAAGATCAAAATCAGTATGAGGCCGGTTTCCGGCGCCTGCGCCTGTTCCATTCAGATCCTGCCCCCAAAGCAAGAATTCGATAGCATGATAGCCCGTGGCCACATTAGCCTCGACCTCTTCGGCTTCATGCAGGGTATCCGCCAGTAATTTCGGGGTGATTTTTGCCGCGTCCACTGATTTGCCATTGACCGTCAGTTTGCTGTTGGCAATCACATTCACCGTGTAAAGAGCGTTTTCATCAGAATCTTTTCCGTAAGAGCCATCCACATAATCAATCAGACCTTCATCCAGCGGCCAGGCGTTCACTTTACCTTCCCATTCATCCACAAGACTGTTGCCAAAACGATAAACCTCGCTTTGCTGGTAAGGTTCCCGTGCTGCAATCCAGGC
>JAKSCD010000303.1 GCA_022360775.1 Sneathiellales bacterium
CAACAGAGTTGAATTTCCTAATCGCGCTTAAGCAGGTTCGACCCTGTTGCCGGGCGCTTCTCCGGCAAACCGGTCTCAGGGCGGTGACAATATCGATGGGGCGGACTAAACGGACATCTACTGAATGGACCCCAATGTCTGCTCTTCATTCCTGAATGATCATGTGTTTAGCCCATTCCTTGCTGAAATCTCCGAGTGGACAGAGATGGCCATAGAGATGCTGGCCCAGGTCAGTGGTTGCATATCCACCCTCAACGCGATGGACAAAGCCTGCCGCCTGAAGTTCTTTCAGACGGGTGTTCAGTGCCGCAGGTGAGATTGTCTCGCATTCTTCTTGCAGCTTTCGAAATGTACACGGGCCAACTTCGCTTAACGTCCAGAGCACCCCCATGGCCCAGTGGCGCCCGAGGAGGTCGAACAGAGCCATAATCGGTGCGCCGCTTCTTGAGCCTCGAACAGGCTGGCCCGGCATTGGTATTTTTGTCACTTGCTATACTTTCTGTAGCTATTTATATTGCTATGCAATTAATAGCAATCTGGACGTGTGATGCCAATGACCAAGACAGATAATTACGAAATCCGTGATGACCGGTTCAAACGAAGCATTAAGCTGGATGAGCCTATCGAACAACTCTGGACAGGTGGCAAATGGACCGAAGGGCCGGTCTATTCTCCAGCATTTCGATGCCTGATCTGGAGTGATATGCCAAATGACCGGCGGCTCCGGTGGGACGAGGTAACCGGCGCGATCGGCGATATTCGCTCAGGCCTGGGGTGTTTCACCAACGGCTCCACGCTCGACCGGCAAGGACGGATTGTGGCCTGCGAGCATGGGACACGCAGTGTTACCAGGATTGAGCATGATGGATCCGTCACGACTTTGGCCAGCCACTTCAACGGCAAGCGGTTCAACAGCCCCAATGATGTTGTGGTGCGGTCCGACAATACGATCTGGTTCAGTGACCCCGCCTATGGAATTGAGTCTGATTATGAGGGTTTTCAGGCAGATCCTGAGCTTGACGGCGAGCATGTCTATCGGCTGGATCCCGTCACGGATGAGATCACGCAGGTGACCACTGACTTCGCCTGCCCAAACGGGCTCGCTTTCTCACTCGACGAGCAGACCCTTTACATCGCGGATAGTGGCGGCACGCGCTATGCTAGCGGGGAACGTCATATCCGCGTATTTTCTGTTGGCGCCGACGGTAAGCTCTCAGGCGGAGACATCTTTGCAGAATGCGAAGAAGGTGTGTTTGACGGGTTCCGTTTGGATACCCAGGGACGCATCTGGACGAGCGCGAAGGATGGTGTTCATTGCTACCACCCGGACGGCACGCTTTTAGGCAAGATATTCATCCCTGAAGAAGTCTCAAATGTCTGTTTTGGCGGACCGAGACGCAACCGTCTGTTCATCACGGCCTCCACAAGCGTCTACAC
>JAKSCD010000433.1 GCA_022360775.1 Sneathiellales bacterium
AAGGAGAAACAATAAAAGTGTGATGGCACATCACAAGCGGCACCGGGATAGGTATTTTTGTACCAGGTCCCCCCAATTCCTTCTGTCTTTTCAAGGATAACAAAATCCGGCATGCCTGCTTTTAGAAGACGGTATCCCATGCAGACACCTGAAAAGCCTGCCCCAATGACAGCAACATCAAGGATCCGCCCTTCCTGATCCAGTGCAGTATCATAATCAAGATCGGCGCCAGCCTGCGCCCGGCCCTGATAGTTCATGCCATCTCCACCCAGATTTCGTTCTTTACTTTTTATTGATGTAAAGAGTAGCGGAACGGATTTTTAAGTCAATCGATTTAATTTGGAAAATTCTACTCGGCCAGCAAGAGCCCTTTGGCTGTCAATGCAAGATCATCAATTGTCTTCTCGTCATTCCACATTTTGTGATGAAATTTCTCATCGCTCAATGCCCGCTCCCGCGCAGCCAGGACTGTAAAGACATAAGTCTGCATAAAATTCAGTCGCGCCTCGATCTTGTCCTCATCCTGTATCTTCATGAAATCCCGGCAATAATCCAGACAACGAAAGAAAGGCGGATTTTCCCTATGCCCGATACTCGCATAAACGAAAGCCGGATCGTTGTGAAAAGCGATCAGAAACAGCCGGATATTACTCTCATGGCGTGGATCCTCTCCGGGAACAATGGCGCATTTGATAAAGATCTTCAGAACATCCAGAATATCCTCAGGGCCGCCCCTGCCTTCCAGTTCATCCAGTAACTCTTCACGCCGGTTCTCCATCGCATCCGCTGCATCAACCAGCAAAGCGCTCACCAGATCCTGCTTGGTCCTGAAATAGTAATGAAGAGAGGCCATGTTTTTCTGGCCTGCCGCCTTGACGATTTCCCGAACGCCCACTGCGGCAATCCCTTTTTCAGCAAATAATGCCTGCGCCGCGATCTTGATTTTTTCTTTTGTCGGTACTTTAGCCATAATCCCCTCACAAAGAGGCACAATACTAGTCATAAGTCCCGGAGTTTCAACTCCCTAGCCGGGTTTCAGGAAATCGGGCTATCACTTGCAAACCAAAAAGACCCTAACCTGAATGTTCCGAGACAGCTCTCAGGTTATCTTCATGATCCTGTCGGCTGAGGCGATAGCGATTAATGTAAAGATAAGTTCCCGCATAGAGCAGCAGAACAAATGGTACATAAAGATAGGCAACCTCCATCATGATATCAGCGTTCAGGACCTCGCTTGCGTCACTGGCAAAACTCAGGAATACACCGGATGCAAAGATGCCAAGGCCGGAAACAATTTTCCGGCAAAAGGAAGCGGCAGCAAAATAAAGCCCTTCAACCCGGTGCCCCGTTTCCCGTTCCGTATCTTCCACAAGATCCGCGGTCATGGAGATCAGCAGGGATTGCTGGGCTACCATCGCAGCGGTGGAAATCAAGATGTGAAACAGCAGAAGGGGCAGTAAAACCGGGTCCCTGTTTTCCGGCAATAACTCCAGCATGCGCAGGATAATCGGGATGTTTGTGAAAATCAGACAAGCCATGGTCATCAGACGCATAGCTTTCTTTTTCTCGATCCCACGTGACAGAAGTGGCGTAACAGCCAAAGAAAGCAACGCTGCAAGAACCATCATCATAGGGAAATAGGCAATTTCCCTGGTTTCCAGCCCAAAGAAAAAAGTCGCAAAATAGACCTGCAATGTGATGATCACTCCAAAAGCCATCATGGAAAAAAGTGACGCAATAAAAAGGGACCGAAAAGACGGATTGGCAAATATGGTTTTCAGGTTCGTGAAATAGCTTCGTTTCTCACCAGGAACATGGGGACGTGCTTTGGGAAGGTTCGGGATCATGGAATGAGTGGACAAGGCCGAGAGCAGCATGGAAACAACCATCATCCCTATCGCAACCAGCGCAAAATTCTCGTATCCTTCCTTATTCAGAATACCAATGCCGTATTCTTCAGTTGGAACAAGAAAGATGACATAAGCAATCACAGCGGCAACAACACCTCCCAGCCAGCCAGCCGTTACCCTGAAACTGGTGAGAGATGTCCGTTCGTCATAGTCCGTCGCGACTTCTGCAATCAGGGCGGAATTGGGAACTTCAAAGAAAGTAATGAGAAGCCTGACCAATACAGCGGTTACAACGAGGTAAAGGAAAAGCGCTGATTGAGGCATGGCTTCTGGCACATTCCAGAGGAAATAATAAGACAGCGCAATTGGCAGCACCGCCCCATACATGAAGGGATGACGCCGCCCCAGCCTTGATCGGCAATGATCAGACACATGCCCGACATAGGGATCAGAAAGCGCATCAACAGCCAGGGCAATCAGGATCGCAAGCCCTGTATAAAATGCAGAAAGCCCTAGAACCTGATTATAGAAAATCATCAGGAAAGTGGTAAAACCATTATCTTTCACCCCAAAGGCCACAGCGCCGGATCCGTACAAAATCCTGGTGAGCTTGCCTGTTTTTCCCTGTTTAACCATCTTCTCCCTCCCCATCCGCCCGATCTTTAAGTCGATTGCTTTAGAATAGTGTCATGGAGAAAAAGCAATTGCAATAAATCTAATAAAGAGAGAAGCATTGACTTCGCAGCAGCAGAAGGATATCCGCCCTGAATGCATTTAAAATCCAAGACGCAAAACAGACCGGTTAAAACATTCAGTGAACTGGAACTGGATAACAACCTGGTTAGCGCCCTCACCTCTCTCGGACTTGTTGATCTGACGCCGATACAATCGAAAGCCATTCCTTCAATTCTTTCAGGCCGGGATCTTGTCGGTATTGCTGAAACAGGTACAGGTAAAACAGCCGCTTTCTCCTTGCCTGTTCTGCATCAGCTGCTTCAAAATCCTGTGGAGCGACCGGTTCCAAAAACCACAAGATCCCTTATCCTGGCGCCAACGCGGGAGCTCGCCCAGCAGATCGCTGAAAATATTCGCAACTACGCTACACATATTCCCTTTAAAACAACTCTCCTCTACGGGGGTGTACCAGCGAAATCACAAATCAAGTCCCTGGAACGGGGCGTGGATATGGTTATCGCCACCCCTGGACGTCTTCTTGACTTGTTTAACGCTGACAAATTATGGCTGGGAAAAGTGGAACATTTCGTTCTTGATGAAGCGGACCGAATGCTGGATATGGGCTTTATTCGGGATATTCAGCGCATTGCCTCCCAGCTTCCAAAAAAACGCCAGACCCTGCTATTTTCTGCAACTTTCCCCAAATCAATTGCAAATCTTGCCAATTCACTGCTTGATGATCCGGTAAAAGTCCAGGTTGCCCGGTCTGCAAAAGTGACGGATCGTGTGGAACATTTCCTGTTAAAGGTTCCCAAAGACCGTAAAAGGTCATTGCTTGATCATTTACTCAAAAAACCGGAACTCAGAAAAGTTCTAATTTTCACCAGAACCATTCACGGTGCAAACAAGCTTTATAAATTCCTCACAAAGCTTGAGATTGACGCTGCTGTGATCCATGGAAACAAAGCACAAAATACAAGAAAGAAAGCGATAGAGACCTTCAAGTCAGGCACCGTGCGTGTACTTGTCGCGACAGATATAGCGGCACGCGGTATCGATATTGAGGATATCACCCATGTGATCAATTACGATATCCCGACAGACCCGGATAGCTATATTCACCGGATTGGCCGAACCGGACGGGCCAGTGGAAATGGGATCGCCTATAGTTTTCTGTCAGAAAATGACGACAAGCATCTCGACGCGATAGAGCGCCTTTTGGCACAAAAAATACCTTTGGAGAAAAACCATCCCTTTTAGAAGAGTTGTCTTGTGAAAAACTTTTCACGCCTTAACAACTCTCGCGTACATTTTAACTTTTTCATAAATATAATTCACTAATGTATCTCCCGTTGAGAGGGTTATACATTTATGTCGTTAAAGACGCGTATTGTCGCAATATTTCTGATACTTTGCAGCTTGCTGGGTACAACTGTTTACCTTATGAGCCGGGTTGCGGCGAATAATACCGAGCAGGCGGAAAAAGAAAAAATACATGCACGCGCCGTAGAACTTGCGGATCAGTTGCGCCAGAGCTCGGATGATCTAACCCGCATGGCGCGCACTTATGCCATCACCGGGGATCCCAAATTCGAGCACTATTTCAAACATATTCTGGCCATACGGGAAGGACAGGCGCCTCGCCCTGAATATTATCACAAGGTTTACTGGGACTTTGTGGTGGCCGGAAAAGTGATCTTGCCAAAAGAAGGCCAGGCTGTATCCCTGCTGGCTTTGCTTGAGGAAATGAACCTCACTGAAGAGGAAGTCACTTTACTGGAAACGGCAAAACAGAATTCAGACAAGCTTGTTAATCTTGAAAATATCGCTTTTGCCGCTGTCAAAGGCGTATTCCAGGACGAAAACGGTAATCTTACAATTCGCCGGCAACCCGACAGAGACTATGCAGCGAGCCTTCTGCATGGTGAGGAATATCACCAGGAGAAAGCGAAAATAATGAAGCCGATCAATACCTTCATTATAAAGATCGACAAAAGGAACCAACAGGAAATCGCTGTTATCAGAAAACAGGCTGTCTTCCTTCAGAATGCAGTGGTTGGGCTGGTTATTTTCACATTGCTTTTCTCGGTTCTGGCTTTTCTCCTTCTCCGGAAACAGGTGCTTAACCCAATTCTGTATTTGTCCAGAACCAGCCGTAAAATC
>JAKSCD010000468.1 GCA_022360775.1 Sneathiellales bacterium
GACAGAACCTTTTGCGCTGCTTTTTTGAATCCGAGCACAGCTCACTCTTGCTGTCTATTCGTCTTGCGAACAAGGCCCATGAGAGCGGATTTCGTGACAACAGGCAAATACCTGACATTAATCACAGTTCGTGAAGTTGCCTTCACATCCTTTCATGAATCATCGGCAGGCAAACCGGGTATGGTGTGGCAATTCTGAATCGGGGGAAAATTCCAAGTGACCAGTCTGATCGACCGGCTGAGCCCGGAGGGACGAAATGCTCCGGAAAGCGGTATCGTCGAGGTGTTCAACGCCGGTTGGGGGCGGGACGACCTGATCCCGCTCTGGGCGGGCGAAGGGGATTTGCCGACACCCGGGTTTATCTGCGAGGCCGCCAAGAACTCTCTTGATCGTGGTGAAACCTTTTACACCTATCAGCGCGGCATTCCGCAATTGCGCGAAGCGCTGGCCAGTTACCATCACGACCTTTACGGCAGGGCGTTTTCGCCGGAACGGTTTTTCGTGACCGGATCCGGCATGCAGGCGATCCAGCTCGCGGTTCAGGCGGTTTCAAGCGCTGGTGATGAAGTTATCGTTCCGACACCGGCGTGGCCGAACATTACGGCAGCCGTCGAGATACACGGTGCGCGCGCCGTTTCGGTTCCGATGCGCTCGGAAGAGGATGGCTGGCACCTGCTGCTGGATGATCTTGAGGCGGCAATTACACCCAGGACCAAGGCTCTTTTCCTAAATACACCGTGCAATCCGACGGGCTGGGTCGCGAAAGAGGCCTTGCTGAAGGACATACTCGACCTCGCCAGGAAACATAACCTGTGGATCATCGCGGATGAGATCTTCGCGCTGTTCTATTACGGCGAGGGGAGACGGGCGCCATCCTTTTATGACATTGCCGACGACGAAGCGGATCAGATCGTTTTCGTCAATTCGATGTCCAAGAACTGGGCCATGACCGGGTGGCGCATCGGCTGGATCTCGGCTCCGTCGGTCCTGGGGCAGGTTTTCGAAAACCTCATCCAGTATTCCACATCCGGTGTCCCTTCTTTCTCGCAGTGGGGCGCGGTTGCGGCCTTGAACGAGGGACAGGACTTTCTGGAAACGCAGGTTGCCCGGGCCCGGGAGGGCCGCGCATGCGTCATGAACGGGTTGCAGGAGCTCA
>JAKSCD010000435.1 GCA_022360775.1 Sneathiellales bacterium
ATACGCCGATGGATGGGGATACAATCTTTGCATTATCAACAGAAAAAAAGGATCTGGATCAACCAGAACCGCTGGCATTGGCGCGGATCGGAGCCATTGCAGCAGATTGTGTGGCACGGGCTGTGGCTCGGGCCGTGTATTATGCTGATAGCCTGGGGGGCATTCCAAGCTATCGGTCCACTTTCAATAAAGACTGAGAAGTAGGGAGACTGGTATGAAGAAGTTGTTTGTTGCAGCTGCTGTTGCATCGGCCGTACTTGTGCCAATTGCTGCACAGGCCGAAAAAACATCCTTTAACTATGGGATGAGGCTTGAACCCCCTGGACTGGACCCGCGCACAGGTGCTGCTGCGGCAATTTCCAGAATTACACTTTACAACATTTATGAAGGTCTTACGCGTATCGCAGCGGATGGTTCCGTAAAACCTGCACTTGCTAAAAGCTGGACTGTCAGCCCGGATGGACTTGTTTATACTTTCAATCTTGAACAGGGCGTGAAGTTTCATGACGGATCCGATTTTGATGCATCGGATGTGAAATATACCTTTGAAGAAAACGCCGCTGAGAACAGCAAGAATAAACGTAAAGGTCGTTTCACTAATATCGCCAGTATTGAAACGCCGGATGCCAAGACTGTTATTCTGACCCTGAAAGAGCCGCGCGGTGATTTCCTGGCGCAGCTTGGAGAGTCTACAGCAGTTATTGTTGACCCGGATTCAGATGGGAGCAATGCTACCAAGCCTGTCGGCACAGGCCCTTATAAATTCCAGCGCTGGATCAAGGGAGATTCTGTCAAACTGATTGCTGCGGATACCTACCGTGATAGAGCAAACCTGAAAATCAAGACAGCGACTTTCCGTTTTATCAATGATTCAGCTGCACGTATGGCGAGCCTGCTGACCGGTGATCTGGATCTGACATCTGTTCCGAATGAAACGCTGGAGCAGTTTAAAATTGGTGATCAGTTTACCATCATTGAAGGAACCACAAATGGTGAAACCATTTTGGGGACTAACAATAAACATGAAGCCCTTTCCAAACTGAAAGTCCGTCAGGCGATTGCCCACGCGATTAACCGCAAGGAAATCATTGATGGGGCCATGTTCGGTTATGGTACTCCAATCGGATCGCATTTCGCGCCGCATCACCCGGACTATCTGGATCTGACGGCCACATATCCTTATGATCCGGCAAAATCCAAAGCCCTGCTTGCAGAAGCCGGTTATCCAAATGGTCTGGAATTGTCTTTGAAATTGCCGCCAGTGGATGATTATGCCCGTAAAGGCGGTCAGATTGTAGCTTCCCAGCTTGAAAAAGCGGGCTTTAAAATCAAGATTGAAAATGTCGACTGGCCAAAATGGCTGGACGAAGTTTACAAGAACAAAAATTATGACCTGTCTATCGTCAGCCACGTAGAGCCTATGGATATCAATATCTATACTCGTAAAGGCTATTACTTCAATTACGAAAATGCAGCTCTTAACAAGGTGATCAATGAAGCTGAAACTGCGCTGACACCTGTATCACGGACCGCAAAACTGCAAGAAGCCCAGAAAATCATTGCAAAAGATGCGGTGAACGGCTTCCTTTTCCAGCTGGCCGCTGTTCAGGTTGCTCGCAAAGGACTGCAAGGTGTCTGGTCTGATTGGCATATCTTCGCAACTGACGTTGCGCGGATGTCCTGGGAAGACTGATCATTATCAGTCATTAAGAAGAAAACCCGCCGGATCACCGGCGGGTTTTTTTTGCTCTCATTTAAGCAATCAAAGCTCAACCCGCGAGATAGGTCTCCAGTTCATCTGCACCTCCGATCTTTGTTCCGTTCACAAAAATCTGTGGTGTTGTAGTTGCACCTGCAACAGCGGAAAGGCTGCGAGAGGTCGCATCGGTTCCCAGAATAATTTCCTCAAACTGAAGATCTGCATTTTTCAACGCTTCTTTAGCGCGTGCGCAATGACCGCAGCCAGGTTTTGAGAACATGGTAATGGCATCCGGTTTTTTTGCATTGGGATTGATATGGCGCAGCATGGTATCCGCATCGGAAACCTCAAAAGGATCGCCTTCCACTTCCGGTTCGATAAACATTTTTTCCACCACACCATCATTGACCAACATGGAATAGCGCCAGGATCGCTTGCCAAAGCCCAGATTGGCTTTATCAACCAGCATACCCATTCCTTCAGAAAAGGTTCCGCAACCATCCGGAATGAAGCCGATATTTTCAGCTTCCTGATCCTTCTTCCATTCGTTCATGACAAAGGTGTCATTGACGGAAAGGCAATAAATGGCATCAACACCATTTTCAAAGAAGGATTTTGCCAGCTCGTTATAGCGCGGTAAATGTGTTGACGAACAGGTCGGTGTAAAGGCACCGGGAAGGGCAAAGAGGATGACTTTTTTGCCTTTGAACAGGTCGTCGGTTGTAATTTGCTTCCAGTTATCCCCCTCTCGAACAGGGAATGTACATGAGGGTACTGACTGCCCTTCCATATTTTTCAGCATTAATATCTCCGTTTGAAATGAAGAAATTCCTGAAAACGGGATATAAAGAAGGGAGACGTTTTTTACAAATGATACTTGGAAAGTGACAAACAGATCACGTGCTAGAGCTTGCTCGTCATCTTGAACCCTTCTGTATAAGCCATTTTAAGCGAGGTGATGGCGACATCATTCATGCGGGTTGTACGTTCAATTATAAAAAGCGGGGCGCCTTCCTTGATTTCAAGAAAATCTGCCAGTTCTTTATTCGCGCTTGAAGCGTAAAAACTGATATCGCCATCTGAATAGGGAACTTCCTGCACAAGCCATTCATTGGGACTGATCTCGTCGAAAGGCGCATTTTCAATTCCGGGCGTTTCCTCCACATTTACCCAGCGATCCTCAAACATATAAGGTGCGCCATCGGAGAGGTGCAGGGTTTGGATATGCAATAGCTTCTTGTCTTTGAGCTGCATACGTGCGGTGACGGAGGCCGGTGCTTTTTTTATCTCCTTCAGGACGACGCTATGCCGATACTCACTACCCCGGTCCTCTACTTCTTTCCTGATGATCGGGATTTCCAGTGTTGCCCGGGCGACAGGCATAGGGGTGACCCGTGTACCTCGTTTCCTTTTTCGCTCGACAATACCGTTCTCTGCCAGTTGTCTCAAGGCGCGGTTCACTGTTGTTCTCGAGCAGCCAAACTCTAATGCGAGTTCCACCTCTCCGGGAATAAACATGCCAGGAGACCACTCGCCTGAATGGATGCGTTTAAGTAAAGCCGCCTGTACGGACTGATGTGACTGAGTCTGGCGCATTGAGTTATCGTTTCCTATTGACTTTTATGTGTATACATAACAGCATAAAGCGTCCTCATATACAATTGTGTCCCAGTATAATTTACTGAGCCAAAAAAGCCAGACAGAGCGAATAGGGGCATTACGGGTTCTGAATTTGCCCTCTATCCCGATGGGGCTGAAACAAGGAGATGAACAATGAAACGCAGGGATTTCTTGAAAACAGCGGCAGTCGGTGCAGCCGCTTCCACACTTGCAACACCGGCGCTTGCTTCAGGAAAACGTCAGTGGAAAATGGTCACAGCATGGCCAAAGAATTTACCCGGGCCAGGAGTTGCTGCACAGAAACTGGCTGATCGTATTACCGCGCTTTCAGGCGGGAAAATTGAAGTGAAGCTCTATGCTGCCGGTGAGTTGGTGCCAGGCCGTGGTGTTTTTGATGCTGTTTCACAAGGGACCGCAGAACTTTATCACGCTGTTCCTGCCTATTGGGGATCCAAGTCAAAAGGGATCCTGATGTTCGGCTCTCAACCTTTTGGTCTTCGTGCGGATGAGCAGGTTGGCTGGATGACTCATGGTGGTGGTCAGGCGCTTTATGATGAAATGTATGGTCGTTTCGGATTGAAGCCGTTCCTTTGCGGAAATTCCGGCCCGCAATGGGCAGGCTGGTTCAAAAAGGAAATTAATTCTGTCGATGACCTTAAGGGTCTTCGTTACCGGACAACCGGCCTCGCATCTGAAATGTGTGCAAAGCTGGGCATGGCCGTTCAGGCTATGGGAGGTCGTGCTATGTTCCAGGCGTTGCAATCCGGTGCACTGGATGCCGGTGAGTTTATCGGGCCCTGGACCGATAGTGCACTTGGCTTTTATCAGGTTGCGAAAAACTACTATTGGCCAGGTGTTGGTGAACCTTCCTCTGCTGAAGAATGCGCTGTGAATGCCAAAGCTTTTGCCGAACTGGATGATGATCTGAAGCAGGCTGTTTCCTATGCCTGTGAAAGTCTCTACAATCCTGTCTGGACTGAATATACAACAAAGCATGCTCTTGCCCTTCCAAAACTGGTGGCTGAGCAGGGTGTACAGGTTAAAAAGCTTCCCGAAGATGTTATTCTTGCAATGGGCAACGCTGCTGGTGAGGTGATTGCAGATCTTCGCGAAGATGAAGATGAGCTGACGCGGCGTATTGTTGAAAGCTTCCTGACATACCGTAAATCCATTGCGGATTACATGCCATATGCGGATAACGGTCAGATGAACGCCCGGGCGCTCAACTATAAATACTGATCGATCGCTGTTATCATGCGGGCTCAGAAATGAGCCCGCTTTTTTTATGATTGGACCTTCATCGTGGAAAGACTAGCCACTCTTCTTGACCGGGTGAACGAGCATGTGGGGAATGTTGTTCGCTGGGCAGCGCTTCTGATGGTGCTGTTGCAGTTCGGTATCGTCGTCCTTCGATATGTTTTTGGGATTAGCTTTATCTTCCTGAATGAGGGCGTTCTCTATCTTCACAGCGCTCTGTTCATGTTGGGTGCCGGATATACACTGCTGGTCAACGGTCATGTTCGTGTTGATATTTTCTACGCCAAATTGGGAGATCAAAAGAAAGCCGGCATCGATCTTTTCGGGCATTTCTTTTTCCTGTTCCCAGCTATGGCTTTGTTGCTGGTATGGTCCTGGCCGACGGTTCAGCTTTCCTGGTCTATCTATGAAGGGGCGATTTCGGTTGGGGGGATTCCCGCCTCTTTTCTTCTTAAATCTTTGATCCCCGGATTTTGTATTCTTATTCTTTTACAAGGAGCGGCTTGTATGCTCCGTGATCTCATACGTGTGCGGGGGGCGATCAGTTAATGTTACCCTTGGACATATTGATGTTTGCAGCCCTTATCGGGGCCATTCTTCTGGGCTATCCCGTCTCGTTTTCCATTGCTGGTGTCGCAACAATATTTGCAGTTCTTGGCTGGGTAACGGGTTCATTTGATCTTTCCCTAATGGGGGCACTCGGGCAGAGGATATTTGGGCTTTTGACCAATGATGTCCTGATTGCCATTCCGCTTTTTGTCTTCATGGGAGTGGTTCTGGAGAAAAGCAGGATTGCTGAAGATTTGCTGGAAACAATGGGCCGGTTATTTGGTAGAATTCGCGGTGGACTGGGTGTGTCGGTGATTGTTGTTGGCGCTCTTCTGGCTGCGTCGACAGGCATTGTCGGGGCAACCGTTGTTGCTATGGGGCTGATCGCTCTGCCGACAATGCTGCGCAATGGATATAATCCCAAACTTGCTGCCGGTGTTGTCTGTACGTCCGGCACATTAGGACAGATAATCCCACCATCCACCTTGCTTATTATTCTCTCCGATGTGATGTCGAACGCTTATCAGCAGGCCCAGTTTGCGCAAGGCAAGTTCACGATTGAGACCATTTCAGTCGGGCAGATCTTTGCTGCGGCCTTGATGCCCGGGCTCTTGCTTGTTGGTATTTATATCCTTTATATGCTCGGGCGCGCCTGGTTGATCCCCGGAGATGCACCGGCCATGAGCGAAGATATTGAGCGCCCTGCTTTCCGCGATATTTCCAGAGCAATCCTGCCGCCAATCCTGCTGATTGTTGCCGTTCTCGGGGCAATTCTGGGCGGTGTGGCAACACCTAGCGAAGCGGCTTCTGTGGGGGCTGTCGGAGCCCTCCTTATGGCAGGGATCAGGATGAAAGTCTCTCCGGTACTGATCCTTGCGGGTGGGGCATCCCTTTTGCTTCTTGCTGTCGTGGCGGGTGTGGCACCTGTCCGCTTGCAGCGCTCTGATGCTGGGCTTATGGAATGGGGGATGGCGCTTTCCTATATTCTGCTCGCCGGTATTGGCGTTGCGGCGCTGCTTGCGTCTTTGAAGAAAACAATTTCGGATGGGATCCTGAAACCGGCCCTTTCCTCCACAATGACAGTAACGGCGATGATTTTCGCGACGATCCTCACGGCAAGCATCTTCAGCCTTGTTTTTGTCGGGCTTGGCGGTGAGGAGCGGATTGCCGAAATCCTGAAATCCATGCCAGGCGGTGAAACGGGCGCCCTGATCTTTTGTATGCTGATCATCTTTGTCCTCGGCTTCTTCCTGGATTTTGTGGAAATTACGGTTATCTTGCTGCCGCTGATTGCACCTGCATTGATCCTGATGGGCCATGATCCCATGTGGCTCGCCATTCTGATTGCAATTAATCTGCAAACCTCATTTCTAACGCCCCCTTTCGGCTTTTCTCTCTTTTATTTAAGAGGGGCAGCCCCGAAAGAAGTGACAACCGGGCATATCTATCTTGGCGTAGCCCCTTTTATTCTGCTGCAAATCGTAGGAGTTGCCCTGATCTGGTTCTTTCCGAAAGTGGCGACCTGGCTTCCTGCAGTCGCCTATTAAGTCAGGACAAGACACAAAAAAAGGCGGTGATTGCTCACCGCCTTTTTTTGAATACTTATTCTTTTTACCGAACGTAGATATGAACTTCGTTGGTAACAGCCTGTCCGCTTGAAGACGCGGAAAGGCTGACCCGGCTGGCCGGAAGTCCCATATCTGTCAGAGACCGGAGAACTTTCTGCGCGTTACGGGTTGATTTCGTCTGGTTGAGGGCAACATTCGCCGCACCGCCTTGTAGCGGAGTGATGGCAACCACATCAAAAACAGACTGTGGGCGACCCTGCAGAGTGCGATTAACGGCTGTGTAAAGCGCCTGTTCATAAGGAACATCCGGACGGTCAAAGCGAATAACGACCAGTGGCTGGCGATTGCCGGTATTGAAAGTCTGAGAGCTTCCGCCAAGAACAGGTGATGAATTGGCAACAGGAGCTGGTGCGAGATAAGCCCGGCTTGCGAGGCTGGTGCCCAGGAGCTCACCATTTTTAATGGAATGAGACAAGGTGGGCAGATTAGACCGCTCATTCCCGACATAGGTTGTCTGCCGGCTGATATCTTCTGAAAGTTCGTTCAGCAGGCGATCAACCAGAACAACAGTGCGGTTCGTTTCATCTTCAAGAATAGCCAACTGCCGGTGGTCTTCTTCAATGGCCCCGGAAAGGCCGTAAGCTGCCCGCGTTGATTCAAGAAGATAAGCGGACATGCTGGAATCACTGGCAACAGCATTGGCAAGACTGTTCATGGAGGAAATATCTGCGCCAATGCGTTCAAGCTGTAGCTGTGCCTGATTCCACTGATTGATCAGAACAGGATTGCCAGGTGTTGTCCCAACCTGCAAGCGCGTGTTTATGGCAGCGATTGTTCCATGATAGGCTTGCGAATTGCCTGTGGCGGCAACCCGGATTTGCTGCAACTGCTGGTTTCTCAGCTTCAGACGTTCCTGAAGAGCGCCAAGCTCGCTACGAAGCACTGAAACTTTCTGACCAACAAATGTGCCTGTGTTTGGTGCAGGTGTCACACCCGGTGTGACAAAATTTGTAGTTCCCAGCGAAGGAGGAGTGGATCCAACCGCACCGCTTACCGTTGGATCGGGATTATTTTCCGCCTCGGAAGGTGCGATGGCTACAGGTTTGCTTGTATCTGTTGCTTCTTCCCCTGTCAGCGCTGGCATCAGTGATTCATCGATAAATGAACAACCAGCCGCAAACAAAGCTGCACTCAACACAATAGGTCGGGTAATGCGATATACCATCTTGTGAAACACTCTATCTTTTGGACGTAAAACTCAAACCAAGCTTTACGGAGCCCCCTGTTCGAACATAACTGTTCTTCTAAATACAGTAAAACAGACTGAAATACTACCCATTCAAGTGCTTTGTCACAAGAAAGGATTTAAATTCAGGAATTTGGTATTTTTTTGAATTATCCCCTTGCAATAGCCTGCTCTTTTCAGTAGGTTCCCGATCCGCAGCAAGCAGGAACTCTTTCCTGGCTTTTAAGCAAACTGCCTGCGCACCGGTAGCTCAGCTGGATAGAGCACTAGACTACGAATCTAGGGGTCGGGAGTTCGAATCTTCCCCGGTGCGCCATTTCTCTTCTTTCACTCGAAAAGCAACAGCAAGCTTCTTGATAGAAAGCAAATTCCTTACTGAAATTTGCCGGTTAATGAAGGTGTTGGAGGTGTGGCTATTTGACAACACTTCAGATCCGCTTGTCTCGTTACAAAACAGATTGAGATGTAAAATGGGTAATCACATGTTCGTGGTGACCGGTGGTCCGGGAACAGGAAAAACCAGTTTGATCCAATCCCTGAGCCACCAAGGTTTATCCTATATGCCGGAAGCAGGGCGTTCGATTATAAAAGACCAGATCACTATAGGTGGTAAAGCTTTACCTTGTTCAGATCCGGCACTTTATGCTGAACATATGCTATGCTGGGATTTGAGGTCCTACCAGGAGGCATCTTCTGGAAATGATATTACTATGATGGATCGCGGTCTGCCTGACATTATCGGTTATCTTGAATTCATCAACATGCCTGTCCCTACTTACTTAACGTCAGCGGTGGAACAATTCCGCTATAACAGGCACGTTTTCTTTGCTCCCTTTTGGGACACTATTTACATCAAGGATGCTGAGAGGAAGCAGACCAGAGAAGAAGCCGAGGCGACTGGA
>JAKSCD010000438.1 GCA_022360775.1 Sneathiellales bacterium
CAAGTATCCGTCACCAGGCAATCTGCTCCGCTTGCAGCCTCTTCTGCACTTTGGGTCACATGGACATTTGCGCCGGTATTTTTAGCCCAGTCCAGTGCGCGTGGATCCGGTGACAACTCTTCCGGACAGGCAATACGAAACTCGAAATCAAACTTGCCGGCGGCATGGATCCAGGAGGACACCATGTTATTGCCATCCCCGCTCCAGGCGACAACCTTGTTTTGAATAGATCCCTTATGCTCTTCAAAAGTCATGACATCCGCCATCAACTGACAGGGATGGCTGTCATTGCTCAGACCATTTATTACCGGGATCGAAGCATTTTCAGCCAATTCCAGCAATTTGTTATGATCATCCGTACGAAGCATGATGGCATCGACAAAACGGGAGAGAACCTTTGCGGTATCGGCAATGGTTTCCCCGCGGCCGAGTTGCATATCGTTACTGTTCAGAACCATCGTATCGCCGCCGAGCTGACGCATGGCCATATCGAAGGACACCCGGGTCCGGGTAGACGGAAATTCAAAGATCGCTGCCAAGGTATGTCCGGCAAGAGACATATCTGCATCTCTGGTTCCTTTTGGTTTCCCGGCACGCGCCTTTTTCACGGCAATGCCATCATCAATCATGGTCCGCAGGCTTTCGCCGGAAACTTCATGTAAATCAAGAAAATGA
The DNA here is from genome assembly GCA_022360775.1 of Sneathiellales bacterium. Classification (GTDB taxonomy): domain Bacteria; phylum Pseudomonadota; class Alphaproteobacteria; order Sneathiellales; family Sneathiellaceae; genus Sneathiella. The sequence continues at coordinate 676 of JAKSCD010000438.1, forward strand.
GTAGGCTTAGTCATTGGGACAGCTCCTCACAGGCATTTTCCAGGGCGTTGATAAATTCATTGATTTGCTGTTCTTCGATAATCAAGGGAGGTAGCAAACGGACCACGTTATCACCGGCTTTGGCTGTCAGTGCACCCTGCTTTTGCAATGCCGCAATCAACGCTGAATTCTCTACCTTGCATTTAAGGCCGAGATGTAAACCAACACCGCGCAACTCTTCCAGCACAGAAGGATAGCGATCCACCACGCCGTTCAGGGACTGCTTGAGATGGTTCGCGATCCGGGAAACGTGATCCATAAATCCTTCTTCCGTCATGACATCCACCACGGTTGAAGCGACCGTCATCGCCATCGGATTACCGCCATAAGTCGACCCGTGGCTCCCGACAGTCATGCATTTCGCGACTTTTTCAACAGCAAGGCAAGCACCCACAGGAAACCCGTTTCCCAGGGCTTTGGCGGAGCTCATAATATCAGGATGAAATCCAAGATGCTCATAGGCAAACAGTTTGCCTGTCCGCCCCATACCTGTTTGAATTTCATCAAACATCAGCAGCAGATCATTTTCATCACAAAGATCCCTGAGACTTTTAAGAAAATCAGGATCCATAACACGGATACCACCTTCACCGATAATTGGCTCAATGATAATGCCAGCGGTTTCTGGTGTGATCGCCGCTTTTACAGCTTCCAGATCCCCGGCTTCAACATGATCATATCCATCAGCGGCAGGGCCAAATCCTTCAAGCAGTTTTTCCTGGCCTGCGGCGGCAATGGTTGCCAGCGTCCGGCCATGGAAAGAATCATTAAATCCGATGACCCGGAATTTTTCAGGTTGTCCGTTTGCGCTGAAATATTTACGGATCATTTTAAGGCCGCATTCATTGGCTTCGGCACCGGAGTTACAAAAGTAAACCGCATCGGCAAATGTGGCATCCACCAGCTTTCGTGCCAGCTCTTCCTGCTCGGGAATTCTGAAAAGATTTGCCACATGCAGAACTTTTTCAGCCTGATCCTGAATGGCTTTCACCACCCTTGGATGCGCATGGCCCAAAGAAGTGACAGCAATGCCCGCGTAGAAATCGAGATATCGTCGGCCATCATTCCCGATCAAGTACGCGCCTTCACCTTTTTCAAAGGAAAGATCTGCAGGAGCATAATTTGATAACAACGGGGAAATCATGTGCCTTCTCCACAAGTAATGAGACAATAAGTCGATAAGTGAACAGCTCCGAATCTGTTTGCAGTTGCGAAATCAAGAGCCGAGAAAGCGCGGAAGTATTGACAGGAGAGGCTTTCCTGTCAATCAAACTCTGCAAATGAGAGCGGTTTTTCTATGCTTTTAGCTTGTAACCGCGCCTGAACAGAACCCAGACTGTCAAATAAAGGACAATATCCAGCACGCCAACGACCAGCGCCCCTTGCAGCAACGAACTGTCAGAAGTTCCGATAAATCCATACCGGAAGCCATCAATCATATAGAAAAATGGATTGATATGGCTGAGGTCATACCAGATCCCGCTTAAGCGCTCGACTGAATAGAAGGTGCCGGACAGGAAAGAAAGAGGCATGACCACAAAATTGGTCACCGCAGCAATATGATCAAACTTGTCTGAAATAATACCGCCTATGATTCCAAGAAGAGACAGCATTAAACCAGCAGCAACAAGAAAATAAAGAACTGCCGCCCAGGAATGGACCTGTAAATCCAGAAAGAACCACATACAGGTGGAAACCGCCATCGCAACAACAACACCGCGCGCAAGACCAGAAAGAGCATAGGCCAGCGTAAGCTCGGATGCAGAAAGCGGTGGCATCAAGACATCAACAATATTCCCCTGAACCTTGGCAATCACCAAGGAGGAAGATGTATTTGCGAAAGCGTTTTGAATAACCGCCATCATGATAAGGCCTGGTGCGAGAAAATCAGCAAAACTCACCGTCCCGTCATATCGGTCACTATTGCCAAAGGCGAGAGTGAAGATCGCCAGAAACAACATTGTTGTCATCATTGGCGCGAAGATTGTCTGCAAAGGCACTTTCAGGAAACGCTTCACTTCTTTCATCAGAAGGGTGTAAAGGCCCAACCAGTTTAAAAAAGCTGTTTTGCTGATCACGTCCGCGTCAGCATTTGAAAATTGTGCCGGTTTTTCTGTTGTCTGGATGCTCATGGCCCTTTAAATATTCTGTTCCGCGATATGGCGCAAGTTATCCTTATCACATATGTATGAAAGGATTATGTGCAGCTGCCCCTAAAAAACCAGATGGAGAAATGAGATGACTGTTAAAATTCTACATAACCCAAGATGCAGTAAATCCCGTCAGACACTGGAAATAATCCAGGAAAAAGGGATCGAGCCGATGGTTGTGGAATATCTGAAGACTCCTCCGAGCCGTGAAGAACTCGTCGATATTCTGGAAAAACTGAACATGCAGCCCCGGGAACTTATGCGTAAAGGGGAAGCGGAGTACAAAGACAATAATCTTGCAGATGAAAGTCTCAGCAGGGATCAATTGATTGATGCCATGCTTGAATTCCCCAAACTGATCGAACGTCCGATCGTGATCAGTAACGGAAAGGTTCGCATTGGACGCCCACCTGAATCAGTAAACGAAATTCTCTAATCCGGCATTCGGGGGCGCCTGTGCCACATAAAACAGAAGATCTTCTCATTGGACTAAGGGCCGGGAACCGGGCTGCACTTGCGCGCGCGATCACGCTGGTTGAAAATAATACACCCGGAACCGGTGATTTGCTGCAGGCTATTTCCTCCGCCGTTGGTCAGGCACTTGTTGTCGGCTTTACCGGTGCACCGGGGGCGGGCAAATCCACCCTGGTTGGTGCATATGTAAAAGAATTGCGCCGCCGCGGTAAATCTGTCGGTGTTATTGCCGTGGACCCTTCCAGTCCGTTAAGCGGAGGAGCTGTCCTTGGGGATCGCATCCGAATGAGCGAGCATGCAGACGATCCCGAAGTTTTTGTGAGAAGTCTGGCCTCTCGCGGGCATCTGGGCGGGCTCAGCCGCTCTGCTGCCCACGTCATTGATGTCATGGATGCTTTTGGAAAAGACGTGATTGTTCTGGAAACAGTTGGCGCCGGTCAGTCAGAGGTAGAGGTAGCCGACATTGCCGATGTCAAAATCGTCGTATGTGCTCCGGGGCTTGGTGATGATATCCAGGCGATTAAAGCGGGTATTCTGGAGATCGCGGATATACTTGTGGTCAACAAGGCGGACAATCCACTTGCTGAACGCACGGCCAGACAACTGGAAGCAAGAACAACCGGCAGTGCCAACCGTAAAATTCCTGTCCTCAAAACAATCGCCGTTGAAGGGGAAGGGCTTGAAGCTCTTGCAGAGGCTATCGAAACGGCCCATGCCCTTCAGGGCAGTAGCCAGAAAGAAAAGGAACGCCCCAGAAAGCTCCTTAAAACAACCACACTGGAATTTCTGGGAAGCCAGCTGGATCAGAAGGATCCTGCATTTGACAAACTTGCCGAGATGCTGGCAGGAGGCGAAATCAGCTTCGAAGAGGCAGCGCGTGAAGCCCTGCTGCTCTCAGCACGTCGCTCATAATCTGACAAATTGTCAATTTCTGACTTTTCATTGCGCTGCACAATATATAAGCTGTGCGGCAAGGAAGGGTGTATACCCGCAAAAACAATAACCAATAGAGGAGATTTCAATGGCTGAAGCCGTCATCGTTTCCACCGCCAGAACCCCCATCGGCAAAGCATATCGAGGTGCTTTCAACAATACCCATGGTGCAGATCTGGGTGGTCACGTTATCAAACATGCTGTTGAGCGGGCAGGTGTTGATCCTGCTGAAGTTGAAGATGTTTTGATGGGTGTTGCCAATCCTGAAGGTGCAGCTGGTGGTAATATCGCCCGCCAGGCTTCACTCAGGGCAGGTCTGCCGATCACGACATCGGGCGCGACTGTAAACCGGTTCTGTTCTTCCGGCCTGCAAACCGTTTCCATGGCAGCCCAGCGTGTTATCGCGGATGGCGTTCCTGTCATGGTCGCTGGCGGTCTTGAAAGCATCAGCCTGGTTCAGAACGAGCATATGAACAATTTCCGTTATCAGAATGAATGGCTGGTTGAAAACAAGCCTTCCATTTATGATCCAATGCTGAAAACTGCGGAAACTGTCGCAACACGGTATGGTATTTCCCGTGAAGCGCAGGATGAATATGGCTATCAGAGCCAGATGCGGACAGCAGCAGCGCAGGAAGCAGGCCGCTTCGATAAAGAAATTGTTCCAATGACCAGCACAAAACTTCTGGTGAACAAGGAAACCGGCGAAACTCTGGAAGAAGAAGTCACGCTGACAAAAGATGAAGGCAACCGCCCTGAAACAACACTGGACGGTCTTTCAACACTGAAACCGGTGATGGGTGAAGACTGCTTCATCACAGCAGGGAACGCCAGCCAGCTTTCTGATGGTGCGTCTGCCTGTGTGGTCATGGATTCAAAGCTTGCTGAAAAACGCAATATCGAGCCACTTGGCACTTATCGTGGTCTGGTTGTTGCCGGTTGTGAGCCTGATGAAATGGGTATTGGTCCTATTTATGCCATTCCAAAGCTGCTGGAACGCAATGGCCTGAAAATGGATGATATTGGTCTTTGGGAATTGAACGAAGCTTTTGCTGTTCAGGTTCTTTATTGCCGTGACAAACTGGGTATTCCAAATGAACTGCTGAATGTTGATGGTGGCGCTATTTCAATTGGCCATCCTTATGGTATGTCCGGTGCCCGCATGACAGGTCATGCTCTGATCGAAGGCAAACGCCGCGGCGCAAAATATGTTGTCACCACCATGTGTATCGGTGGCGGTATGGGCGCAGCAGCCCTGTTCGAAGTCAACTAAGACTTTCGTCTTTAAAAGAAAACCGGTCTTTATGAAGGCCGGTTTTCTTATGTCTAAAGAGCTGGATAAGATGCGCCTCGTCCCTCAGGGGTAAGATCCAGTATATTCCAGAGCCCCCACATCGTATCGACATGACGAGGATCCCCGGGCCAGTCTGATCGATAATAGAACAGCTCTGTCGAGTAGGTGTGGAAAATCCCTTTATCCGTTTTCTTAAAGACATGCATCATCGGCCATTGCTGCCCATCTGGCGATTCAGAAAGATAATCCTGATGAAAGCTTGTGCCAAAAGTGGACATGAAGGAAAGCTGATCCCAACCTCTTTCCTTAATCAATGCACCGAGCCTCTCTGCCGGTGATTTTGCCGCGATCAGAAAATTAACACGATCGGTCAAATGCCTGGTCTCGCCGTTTATACCATCCAAAAAAGCAGAACACATAGGACAGGCTTGCTCAGCCTCAGGTCCATACATCAATGTGTAAAGGACGAGAGTTTCCTTTCCTTCCTCGAAACATTTATCAAAAGACAGAACAGTTCCAGTCGCCTGTTTGTTATCTGAAGCAACGGTGAATTCATAATTCTCCTGCACTTCACCGCCAAGAGGCAGAGCCCTCCTTTTTTCAGCAATCTGTTCGCTCAGTTTCCTGAGTTCTATTTCTTCCTGCAGGAGTTCATTTCGCGCTTGCCGGTAGGCTGTGCTCTCTCCGGGAAAATGATTACTGTGTAAGTCACTCATCTTTTTTCTCCTGCGTTGATTTCAAGTAAAGATCCAGTTGATCCAGCTGATCGCCCCAGAATTCCCTGTAACTTTCGATCCAGGTTCCGGCTTCGCGCAGGACATCGGCCTCAAGCTTGCAATACCGTTCCCGCCCCCGCTTTTCATGGGATACCAGGCCGGCCTTTTCCAGAACCCTGATATGTTTTGTTACACCGGTCAGGCTCATAGTGTTAGAGATCGGCAAATCCGAGATTTTCGCCTCTCCCTCTTTCAGCCTGGCGAGAATGGCTCTTCGATTGGGATCTCCCAATGCTGCAAAAACCAGATCCAGATTTACGTCTTTATAGTCAACCATATGGTTCAGTATGAGGATAAATTCCAAATAGTCAACCATATGGTTGTGTATTCCATCACATCTTCCTTATCTTTAGAGAAAAATAATATTCAGCGATTAGTGTGTTGTTATGAACGATACGGATACAAACATCCTTGAACTGATCCCGTCAGACCTTGATGAAAACACACATGCTGAAATGCTGGCATTGTATCGGGAAAGCACACGAACCATTCTCTTTGCCAAAACCAGGCAATTGCGCACGATGGGAGCCGTCGTTGTCTCACACGCCGCCATCGGCCTG
>JAKSCD010000439.1 GCA_022360775.1 Sneathiellales bacterium
ATCGAACTTTCAGGATATTTCACCGATGATCCTGCTGAAATTGCACTTGTAAATTACTGGGCGAATTTGTCTGGGTCCGGAAACGAGATCCTGAATGGTATTTTTTCCTATTCAACAAAGGATGCCTTTGTTGACTATGCATCCTGGAGCGCTGTTCAGGTCTCTGCAGTTCCATTGCCGGCAGCTGCCTGGGTTTTCGGTGCTGCACTGGTTGGACTTGCCGGTATGTCCCGCCGAAAGAAAACCGCTCTTTAACAGGGCCTTCATCCCGGGATTTCAAAAGGCGGCTATCAAGCCGCCTTTTCCATGTTTTTACGACGCTTTTTGCCTTAACCGTCCCAAATGCTCATCCCACCCGGCATCGAGAGCTTTAATCAGGCCCAATTCCTCTTCTGTTCCTTTCAAGCCGGAATGGTGCAAGGTGATCTTGGTCCCGCCAGCACAGTTTTCAAGTTCCCAACGGACAGTTGTCATAAACCCCCTTAGCGGAACTACTGTGAAAGTGTAGACAAGCAGACGAGGCGGGTTCATGGTCAAGACCTTGCCCCAGCACTGTTTGATAACTGCACCATCATCAGCTTCAGCAACAAGTGCGTAATCCTCACCTTCCTTGAGATCCCGATCCGAGCGATGAAACCATTTCTCAAGTTTTTCGCTTTCCGTCAGATATCCCCAGACTATTTCGGGCGGGACATCGAAAAAGACTGTTTTCGTGATTGTAACTTCGGACATCTTTATTTCTCATTCTCTTCGATTACCGATTGAAGTTTGTTGAGCCTGTTATTCCAGAACTCACTGAAATGGAGGGTCCAGTCTGCCACCGATTTCAGCGCAGATGCTTCCAGCCGGTTAACTCTTTCTCGTCCTTGGGGATGAACGGAAACCAGTTTCCCTTCCTCCAAAATGACCAGGTGCTTTTTGATTGCAGCACGGGTCATATCAAACTGGCTGGCAACTTCGCCAATCGTCATTTCCTTCTTGCTCAGATGTATAAGAATATCCCGACGAGTGGGATCTGCCAGTGCCCGGAATGTATTTTGAATATTTTCAGTCATGAGGCACCGGTACGAAATCAAACTGTCCGTCCTGATAAAGGAATGTGATGCAGTCCTTGTCAGAAACACAGCTACTGACATGCGCGACATTTTTCGGAATTTTGTAAAAGGACCCAGTTTGCAACAAAGGGCTCTTTTCTTCAGAAACTCCAACAGAATAATGTTTCATGCTGCCCGAGATAACGACACCAAACATATTGGCCGATTTCGTATGGGCCGGGCTGACGAGGCCTGAAGGCAGCCGAACCATCGCCATATAAGCTTCCTTAAAACGGTCACCGGTTAAAGGAGCAAAGCTAACGCCTTCCTTAGTTGTCTTCCAGGCAAGTGACGTGGCTGGCATGTTAATAATCGGGCTGGCTTTTTCGGTTGCCAGGGCGGCAGGAGAAAAAGTTCCGGCAGACAAAATTATTGCGGATAGTCCAATAAGTTTTCTCATCATCAATTACCTTATAATACCTTTTGGTATCATTTAAAATAGAACCAAAAGGTGTTATGTCAACCGAAATTTAATGAACCTTGTTTGATTTCGTTCAAGAGGGGGATTTTAACTCTGCTCTTTAAGATGCGCTATCAACTCATCCGCTCTTTTATCCAACCGGTTCAGAAACTTATCCAGGACTTCAATTTCATCCTGTGAAAAACCTTCGAGTAAAAGATCTTCGTAACCCGAAGCTAGGGGGATGATCCGATCAAGAACATCCTGACCTTCTTCCGTGAGGTGAAGGGAGAAAGCACGTCGATCTTCAGCAACCACCTTTCTGAAAATGCGTCCGGCTTTCTCGAGCTTTTCGGTCGCCCGACTGACATTTACTTTATCAAGAGAAGAAAGCAGTCCTACTTCACGCGCCGTCAGGCCCGGATTTTCTCCCAAAATTGCCAGAATACGCCATTCCTGAATGGTCAGGTTAAACTGGCTGGAATAACGATCAGCCAGGCTTCGACTGATCACACCGGATAGCTTTGTCAGCCTGTAAGGGAGAAAACGCTGCAGGTTCAGAATTCTTGACTCTTTTTTCATAGCCCTATCTTGACTTTGAAGAGGGAAAAGGACAACTTGAAAAATATAGTTTCATATGTAACTATATGAAAATTATTCAATACTGATGGAGGAAGATGTGAGCGATCTTTGGGAAAACCCGATGCAGACAGACGGATTTGAATTCGTGGAATATGCAGCCCCAGATCCTGAAGCGTTGGGAAAGCTATTCGAGCAAATGGGTTTTAGGCCCGTCTCCCGCCATAGATCAAAAAATGTCACCCTGTATCGACAGGGGGATGTGAATTTTATTGTCAATGCGGAGCCCAATAGCTTTGCCCAGTCTTTTGCCCGCATTCACGGTCCGTGCGCCTGTGCCATGGCGTTTCGGGTAAAGGATGCCGCCAAGGCGATTGAGCGTGCAAAGGAGCTGGGCGCATGGGTTGTTGAAACTGCTCCTGGTCCAATGGAGCTGAATATCCCGGCTATCAAGGGAATTGGTGACTCGCTCATCTATCTGGTCGATCGTTACGGCGAAAACGGATCTATTTATGATGTGGATTTCATTCCAATCGAGGGAGAGGAACGGTATCCTAAAGGGGCGGGGCTGACTTATATAGATCATCTTACACATAATGTGCATCGAGGGCGTATGGATGAATGGTCAGAATTTTACGAACGCCTGTTTAACTTCAAGGAAATTCGGTATTTCGATATTGAAGGAAAGCTCACCGGGCTTAAAAGCAAGGCTATGACCAGTCCTTGCGGAAAAATCCGTATTCCGATCAATGAAAGTTCGGATGATAAATCCCAGATTCAGGAATATCTGGATGCCTATCACGGTGAAGGGATCCAGCATATCGCCCTTGGCACTGAAGATATTTTCAATGCTGTCGATGTGATGGAGGCCAAAGAGGTTGATTTCCAGTCCACACCAGATACCTATTATGATCTTCTGGATGACCGGGTTAAAGGACATGGGGAAGATACAGAGGCTCTCAAGTCCCGTAAAATCCTTCTTGACGGAGCACCGACCGAGGGGCAGGGGCTGTTGTTGCAGATCTTCACGCAAAATGTCATTGGTCCCATTTTCTTTGAACTTATCCAGAGAAAAGGCAATGAGGGATTTGGTGAAGGCAACTTCCAGGCCCTGTTTGAATCAATAGAGCTTGATCAGATAAATCGCGGGGTTATCTGATCAAGGCTTGCGGGATTTTAATTGGTTGCGGTTTTCGCGTTTCTTTCCCGGGCTTCCGCAACCATTTTCTTCATGACTTCTGCAGGGATGGCTCCCGGTGCGAGCTGACCACCGATGACAAAGGCAGGCGTTCCGTTGATATCGAGTGCTTGCGCCAGTGCGTAGGTTCTTTGGATACCTTCTGTAATCTTCTCTGATTTCATATCCTTTGCCAGTTTCAACGTATCAAGCCCGACACTTTCGGCATATTTCATAATGCGATCGAGAGTGAGGCTGCCACGAGACTGCATCATAACGGTATGAAATTCGTTGTATTTTCCCTGACTGGCGGATGCCATAACGGCGCGGGATGCCAGAACTGACTGATCTCCCAAAATAGGGAATTCCTTCATTACAAGGCGAATATTGCCATCATCAGCAACTGTTTTCATCAGATCAGGAAAGCTGCGTTTACAATAGCCGCAGCGGTAATCAAAAAACTCGACAATAGTAATATCACCATCCGGGTTTCCAGCAACAAAACTGTACCCATCATTTTCAAGCTCTGCCAGATTGTTTTTTAAGGCGGCTCTTTTGCGTTCTTCTGCTTCCGCTGCTTCCTGGGCGGAAAGAACTTCAATGGCTTCCCGGATCACTTTCGGGTTTTCGAGAAGATAGGCCCTGACATTTTCACCAAATATATTTCCTTTGGCCTGGTCATCCTCTTTACCGGTAAGGAGATAAATATTCATGCCTATCATCACAACAAGCGCGACAACCAAAGTCGTTACCAGAAAACCGAATTTTTTATTTTGATCCATCGAAAAAGCCCTGAAACACTGCGTTTTTTAAGAAAACTACATGAGGAAAGGGGAAATGCAAAGCACAAGCTCGTGAAGAATGTACAGTTTTGCTATCTTTTTCTCTTTTGATACTGGGCCGCAATCGTAATGATATCATCCGCTCTTAAAAATCCTGGTGAACCCGGGTTCAGAACACCTTGAGCGCGTTTTGCATGAAAGATAGCTTTGTCGAATTTCCCGCTCAGCAAAAATCGTTCTGCGGTTGCAAGTGCGAGATTTCCTGTATCACCTAGTCGGCTATAGCCAATGGCCAGTTGGCTCCAGCTAGAACCGTTATTTGGATCCAGTGAAACGGCATTTTTCAGTATATCGACAGCGGTTCTCGCATTTTGCTGATCATTTGTCGCCAAAAGAGCTGTCCCGTATAAGGTCATGATCAAGGGCTCATAAGGAGCTCGTTCGTAAGCGGCCTGCAGTGGGGCAACGGACCCGGCAATGTCCCCATTTTCGAACAGCATCTGCCCTTTGAGTTCGTAGAAATAGGGGTTTTCAGGTTGCTCATTTATCAGACTGTCGATTTCGATCGTCGCTTTTTCAATTTCCGGCCTTTTATAGTAGGCAACAGCACGTGCATAGCGTGCCTCAACTGATTGATCCGCTTCAGGATATTTTTTGAGAACTTTACGATAGCTGTTCAAAAAGCCATAGAGTTTACCCTGAATTTGTTTTAATGCCTGGATTTCAAACACATTGTCCGGAACATCAACAAATGGTGAAGAATTAATTCGCTGTTCAAGCGCAGCAACACGTTCACTGCTTATAGGGTGTGTTCGCCAGTACGGATCGACACGTCCAGAATAAATTCTGTCTGATTCCCCTATTATCGTCAGAAATTCCGCAAGTCCTTTTCCCGAAATGCCAACTTCGTCCATATAATTCATAGCTGCTTGATCAGCAGAAGATTCCTGTGCCCTGTTATATTTCAGAAAGTTTTTCTGCGCGACTGTTTGTGCACCGGCAAGCACACCAATACCGGCTTCACCGCCTCCTGCTGCAACAGCAGCGGCCCCAAGAATATAGCCCAGTATACTGGCGAGTGTTGCCTTCTCCAGTGCTTCATGGGTTCTCGCCAGATGGCCGCCTGCAATATGACCGGTTTCATGGGCAATCACGCCCTTTAATTGACCCGGTGTCTCCACTCTTAATAAAAGGCCTGTAAAGAAAAACATTCTCTGGCCGCCGGCAACAAACGCGTTCAAAGTTTTGTTATTTACCAGGTGAATGGAGACATCATTCGCATTTAGTCCCGCTGCGGTAAAGAGGGGGGTTGCGTAGGCACGCAGCATATGTTCAATTTCAGCATCACGAACAAAGGACAATTTCGTCTTCTGCGCTAGTGCGACAGGAGGAGACAGGGTCAGCAGAACTATGGCTAAAAAAGAAACAAGTATGCGATTTATCAAAACGTCTTTCCCATTGTTTAAATCTAAACCTAAGAACAGTAGTGGGGCGCGTCAATGGGGGATTGGAAGATCAGTGATACTTGGTGTCAGCCTTCTTGCTTTAGCCGCCTGTGAAGGGACAACGACCAAACAGGTTGGCGAAATTGACAGTGTTGAAGGTCCACTTGGTGGTGCTGCTTCTGACGAGCCAAGGGCGACTTTGGTTGCTCAGGATATCCTGTCTGCTGGCGGGACAGCGGTTGATGCGGCAACAGCTCTTTACTTTACGCTTGCAGTTACTTACCCGATTGCAGGATCACTTGGCGGTGGCGGTGAATGCATCGTTTATGACAATAAAAAGAATGAACTTGAAAACCTGAAATTTCCGATCGGTGTGCCCGAAAATGGTGGTGCTATTGGTATCCCCGGAAATATTAGAGGTTTTGCTGCATTGCATGCGCGTTATGGACGTATGGAATGGTCCGCCCTGTTATCACCTGCCGAGAAATTTGCCAATTTCGGAGAAAGCCTCTCGCGTGCTCAACATATGGCCATGGTGACCAGCAGCGCCCGCATACGCTTTAATGAAATCCTGCGCAAAATCTACAAGAAAAAAGACGGTTCTTTCCGCGTTGAAGGGGAAAAGATTGAGCAGATCCAGCTTGCCAGTGTTTTAACAACACTGAGATCTGCAGGAGGTGCATCTTTTTATACAGGAGGTATCGGAAAATCTTATGTTGAGGATGCCAATGCAGTAGGCGGCGCTTTATCTACGGCGGATCTTTTTAATTACAGACCGCGGTGGGAACCGGCGATCATCTTTAACGCAGATGTGAACAGGGTAGGCGTCTCCAACAGTAAATATGGCGAACTTTACAGGGATTTCTGGCTGAAACTTTTTGACGGGAAGGGAATCCTTCAACTGGACAAGGATATCCTGCTTCAAGACGTCATTGTTTCCAGCCGGGAAAGCTTTCAAAAAGCAAATATCAACGGTAAATCGAATTTACGCGCATCGACTGCATTTGTTACAGCTGACAATGAAGGAAATGCGGTCTCTTGTGTGGTTGGACTAAGAACACCTTTTGGAACAGGGAATGCCGGCACTATCACAGGAATAGTCATGCCTCCCAATATCCCGGTTGATCAGGGCGAATATCCGACAACACCGGTACTCATGGTCAATAAACCCAATAAAGATTTCTACTATGCAAGTGCTGCGTCGGGTGGTCCTGCCGGTGTTTTCTCTTCTGTATATACGGCATTGCAGGTTATTGCTGAAGGTAAATCACTGGAGAGTTCATTGATTGCACCTCGCGCGATAACCTTGGGCGTAGGTCAACCTCTTCTTTACGAAAAGGAAGTGTCAACCAGTGTTTTAAATGCAGTAGGCAGCCAGCATCCTGTTCAAATTGAAGTGGATCGTCTGGGGCAGGTGAATGCGATCTATTGTTTTGAAGGAAAAGTCTTTAATTGCCAATCCCGATCAGACCCACGAGGATTTGGCCTTTCCATGATCCAGCGTTAAATCAGTCCTTTAATTATTACAGGTGACACGTGAGTTACTCCTCTCGCAGTAACATAACTCCTTTCTTCGCAATGGAAGTGATGAAAGAAGCAAACAAACGCGAAGAACAGGGGCTTCCTGTTTATCATATGGAAGTTGGACAGCCTGCAACATCAGCAGCAGGTGCGGTGAAAGAAGCAGCAGCAAAAGCGCTTGTTGATCAGCCAATCGGCTATACTGAAGCATTGGGTATCCCGCCACTTCGCAAAGCGATTGCCGCGCATTATGGCCGTGAATACGGGGTCGATATTGATCCGGCGCGTGTCGTGGTGACAACCGGATCATCAGGTGGTTTCCTGCTTTCCTTTTTGAGCCTGTTTGACGCAGGTGACCGTGTCGCATTGGCGGAGCCGGGATATCCGGCATACCGGAACATTTTAAAATCACTGGATGTCGAACCGGTTGGTTTGCCTTGCGGGCCTGAGAGTAACTTTCAGCCAACACCAACGCTTCTTGATACCCTTGAAGGGGACTTGCAGGGGTTGCTGGTTGCTAGCCCGGCGAACCCGACGGGGACCATGCTTTCGCCGGATGAACTGAGAGCTCTCGTGGATTATTGTGAAAGCAGGGAGATGCATTTCATTTCGGATGAAATTTATCACGGACTGACTTACGGAACAGAAGAAGTTACCGCGCTTTCCTATTCCGATAATGCAATCATCATCAATTCCTTTTCCAAGTATTTTTCAATGACCGGCTGGCGCCTCGGCTGGATGATCGTACCGGAGAGACTTGCTGAAAAGATCGAGAAAATAGCGCAAAGCCTTTTTATTTCTGCCCCGGCACTTAGCCAATATGCAGCGGTGGAAGCGTTTAACTGCAAGCAGGAGCTGGAAAGTTATAAGGCGACCTATGTGGCTAATCGTGAGCTGTTACTTCGTGAGTTCCCAAGGATAGGACTGGATAAACTGGCAGCGGCTGATGGCGCTTTTTATATTTACGCTGATGTCAGTCATCTGACAGATGATAGCATGGTTTTCTGTAAAGAGATGCTTAATGAATGCGGGGTGGCGGCTACACCTGGACTGGATTTCGATCCTCACCAGGGCCACAAATATGTTCGTTTTTCCTTTGCCGGCGCAACAGAAGTCATCGAAGGGGCAATAGAAGCCCTGCGCATATGGTTTGCAAAAAGATAAAAAAAGGGCGCCTGTTCCGGCGCCCTTTCTTTTTAAGTCTTCCGTCGCCACCACCCTGAGCGGCGTGGTTTTTTGGGTGTTTCTTCATCTGATGAAGCCACTACATTGACAACCTCTGAAGATTTCTCAACCGGTGCCTCTGAAGTGACGGCTTCAACCACTACTGGAGTTTCAGTCTTGGGCTCAGTTACTTCAGCAGAAGTATCCGTTTTAGGCTCCTGTTCCTTCTTTTTGCGCGGTGCACGCCGTTTTTTCGGCTTTTCCTCTTCCTCTGCGGATTTTTCTACTTCCGCTTCAGAAGCCGCTTCAGAAACGTCTTCACTTTTCTTACGGGGCGAACGCCTTCTTCGGGGACGCACCTTTTCAGGTTTCTCTTCTTTTCCGTCACCTTCTAGAGCTTCAGCAGACTTTTCTTCTGCATTTTCAGAAGAAGGAGTGTCTTCTTTTACATCCCCTTCAGCATCAGCTTCAGGTTTACGACGTGAACGTGTTCTCCGGCGGCGAGGTTTTTTAGGTTTTTCCTCAGCATCCTGATCAGAAGATCCTGTATTTTCTGAAGAAGATGCATCTCCTTCTTCCTTCAGGATCAAGCCACCATCATCAGAATCCGGCATGCTGATCGGGATAAGAAGAACTTCTTCTTCTTTTGTTTCAGCGCTATCGGCATTTTCTGATACTTCCGCAGGCTGTTCCTGACCGGCCGCGCGGGAACGGCGGCGTCCCCCGCGTTTACCCCGGCGACGTTTACGGGGCTCTTCTTCGCCCTCTTCTGTGGACGTTCTTTCAGTCTCTGTTGCTTCAGCTGAAGCTTCCTGTCCATCAGAATGTTCATCCCGGCTTTTCCGGCGGCGGCGGCGGCGGCGGCGTTTTGCAGAATTGCTTTCGCCTTCGCTTCCCTCTTCGGTTTTCTGCTCGTACCGATCCACAGTTTCCTCAGAAACACTGGACTGGTCTTTATTCACCCGTCCTTTTTCCCTTTCGATCTGATGATCATTCAGGTTTGTAGTTGGATCAGCAAGAATAACGATTGTCAGACCATATAGATTTTCGAGCTCCTGGATAACCGCTCGTTTTTGATTAAGCAGATAGATAGCAACATCTGTATGAACGGTGACTGTAATCTTGGCGCTGCGTTCACGAACCCCTTCCTCTTCCAAAGCACGGATGATCAACAGGGCCGTTGATTCAGTGGATCTGACAAATCCGGAACCACCACAAGTGTGGCAGATATTCGTGCTGGCTTCCAGGAAAGAGGGCCGCAGGCGCTGACGGGACATTTCCATCAGACCGAAAGGGCTGATCCGTCCAACCTGAATGCGCGCGCGATCAGATTTCAGGCATTCCTTCATGCGCCTTTCAACCGCCTTGTTATTGCGATTATCATCCATATCGATGAAGTCGATAACCACAAGACCGGCAAGGTCCCGCAAGCGAAGTTGACGGGAGATTTCCTCGGCAGCTTCGAGGTTGGTTTTCAGTGCAGTTTCCTCAATGCTCCGTTCTTTTGTCGCTTTACCGGAGTTTACATCGATCGATACAAGGGCTTCAGTCGGATTGATAACAATATATCCGCCAGATTTCAGATTAACCTCGGGCAGATACATGGACGCAAATTGCTGTTCCACCTGAAAACGATGGAAGAGGGGGATACGATCCCGATATGGCTGAACCTTCTTCGCATGACTGGGCATCAGTTTGCGCATGAAATCCTTTGCAATACGATACCCGCCATCTCCTTCGATAAGGATCTCGCTCACATCCTTGGAATACAGATCCCGAATGGAACGCTTGATCAGATTTGCCTCTTCATAGACGCAGCAAGGAGCAATCGATTGTAATGTCGTTTCACGGATATCATCCCAAAGGCGCATCAGGAATTCGTAGTCACGACGAATTTCCACCTTGGTCCGATTAAGACCGGCGGTTCGAATAATAACCCCGACGCCTTCCGGAACATCCAGCTCGGACGCGATTTTCTTTAATCGCTTGCGATCAGTCGGATTGCTGATCTTGCGGCTAATCCCGCCGCCACGACCGGTATTTGGCATCAGAACGCTATAACGCCCGGGCAGGGAGATATATGTGGTAAGCGCAGCACCTTTATTTCCGCGCTCCTCTTTTACCACCTGAACCAGCAAAATCTGGCGGCGTTTGATGACTTCCTGAATCTTATAATGGCGTTTGACATTGGACTTGTGTTCAGTCTCGACATCATCTTCACCGCCAAGATTTTCGACGCTATCGTCTTCGTCATCTTCAACAGTTTCAATGCCGCCAAGGGTATCACCCTCATCATCGACAACGCCTTCTTCATCGTCGGAAGTCAAGTCGGACGCAACAACCTCACCATCTGGTGCAGCCTCGTTCTTCGCTTTAGACTTTTCAGCATTGGCATCCGCCTCCGCTTCCTCTTTTTCCTGAGCTTCTTTTTCAGCAACAGATTCCTGTTCCAAAAGCTCTTCCCGGTCAGAAACCGGAATTTGGTAATAGTCTGGATGAATTTCAGAGAAAGGAAGGAAACCATGGCGATTACCGCCATATTCTACGAAAGCCGCCTGAAGGGAGGGTTCAACCCGGGTCACCTTGGCGAGATAGATATTTCCTTTTAACTGCTTCTTTGAAGAGGTCTCATAATCAAACTCTTCAAGTCGGGTACCTTTAACAATTACGACGCGCGTCTCCTCATCGTGAGTCGCGTCGATTAACATACGCGTAGCCATCTATTAGCTCCGTCAGTTACATTTCACCTGGTGAGACAGGTAAAAGTAACCAAATTTTTTCAGGAAGTCGTTGGCGCCGTTCCCCTATAAAACAGGGTCTCCCCTCTACAAGAGGTGTACTACTAGCCCGTTTAACATTCAGGGCGATATTTCGGCTGCCGATCCCAACTTTATCAACACGGTCGGAACGACTTCAGTTTCAACATTTCTCTGCATTGTCTTGAGCACTGTTCCCAGACGCTTCGGGGTCGACCTTGTCGATGCCTGCAAAAGCTGTCGGAAACGGCGCCGCCTCAATTATTTCTTTCTTCATCGAGGACTGACCACAGAAACTCACACTTCAGATGATAGTTACTTGGTAGCAACATCACAATGGAATAATTACATATGGTTAAAAAAACTTTTGACGATTTCCATGTTATTGTTGATTGGCTATATAAAAACGGATCGAATAGTAGATCAATATAAGAGGTTTTGTTTTGAAATATAGGATCGTTACAGTCTTCGTAAGCGTGTTATTCCTGTGTTTCCAAGTCACCGCTTCGGCCGTTGCGAAGCAGGAAGTTTCCGCTGTTCGTATAGGCTTGCATGCAGACAAAACCCGTTTTGTTCTGGAATTAAAGGAAAAGCCGGAGACACGAATTTTCTTTCTGTCCAAGCCAAATCGGCTGGTTATCGATATGCCAGAGGTCGATTGGACAGCAAAAAGCAGGAAAAACCGGAAAACCGGTCTTATTGAAAATTACCGATACGGATTATTTCGCCAGGGAACAAGCCGTATTGTGCTGGATTTAAGTGCACCGGTGAAAATTCTTCGTAAAGTCACCTTGCCGCCTTCGGAAGGTAAACCTTATCGTTTCTTTATTGATATTCAGCGCACGAATAAAGAGAGTTTTCAGCAAGCGGTCCTGCAATCAAGAAAGAAACAGATTAAGACAACCCCGTCGATTACGCTTCAAGCCCCCAAACCCAGTGATGATCGAAAACTGACAGTTGTCATCGATGCCGGGCATGGAGGTATCGATCCAGGTGCGATTGGCCAAAGTGGTTTTTATGAGAAGATAGTCACTCTTGCCGTTGCAAAAAAGCTGCATGCGAAGCTGAAAAAAAATTCGAAATACCATCCGGTTTTGACACGATCGAAAGATATTTTTCTGAGTTTGAGGGAAAGAGTGCAATTCGCACGTAACTCTGAGGCGGATCTCTTTATCTCCATACATGCTGATTCGATCGGCCGGCCGGATATTCGAGGGGCAACAGTTTATACCCTGTCAGAAACCGCGTCCGATGATGAAGCAGCTGCGCTTGCTAAAATCAATAACAAATCGGATGTGATTGCCGGTGTCGATCTGATCGAGCAGGATGACACTGTGCAAGGCATCCTGATTGACCTCGCCCAGCGAGAGACAATGAATTTCTCTGTTAAATTTGCAAAATTGCTGATACCGGAATTTGTTCGGTCTGGAATGAGGGTCGGAAGCCGTTCTCACAGATTTGCAGGATTTAGAGTTCTAAAAGCGCCTGACGTTCCCTCCGTTCTTGTCGAGCTTGGGTATTTGTCAAATCGCAAAGATGAGAAAATTTTGAAGTCAAAATCCGGACAGATTAAACTGGCTAATTCCATAGCGAATGCAGTGGATAAGTATTTTTCGAAGCATTAGCCTTAAAAAAAACATATGCTGATATTAAGATAATACTGGATTAATCAGGAAATACCCTAAAATTAATAGTCTGGAATAAGAGTAAATTGCCGAATTGGCGGTAAAGCAAATTATGAAAAAACTGTCGAAATTTCTGCTAACTCTGTTCTTCCTGACAATTTTGGGAGGAATGGTCGGTGCCGGTGTCGTTTTTTGGGGCTTTTGGCATTTCGGCAAGGGGCTGCCGGATTATGACCAGCTTGCACGCTATGAACCGCCTGTAATGACCCGCGTCCATGCTGCAGATGGAAGCCTGATTGCAGAATACGCGCGTCAAAGAAGGCTTTTCGTCCCCGCAGGATCAATTCCGCCTCAGGTCAAGCACGCTTTTCTTGCTGCGGAAGATGCCGATTTTTATGAACATATCGGCATTGATTTTAAGGGGATTATCAGAGCCTCTTTTACGAATATTAAAAATCTGGGGCAGGGACGCCGACTTGTAGGGGCATCCACCATAACACAGCAGGTGGCTAAAAACATGCTGCTGACGAATGTGGTGTCTTATGAACGAAAAGCAAAAGAAGCGATCCTTGCAATCCGTATCGAACGGAGCCTGACAAAAGATCGTATTCTTGAACTCTATCTCAATGAGATTTATCTGGGTCAACGGGCCTATGGTGTTGCAGCGGCCGCTCTCTATTATTTCGACAAGGCGCTTAATGACCTGACGGTTGCAGAAGCAGCGTATCTCGGGGCACTACCAAAAGCTCCCAACAATTATAATCCTTTCCGAAAACCCAAACGGGCGATTGATCGCCGAAATTGGGTGATCTCTCGTATGCTTGAAGTCGGTTATATCACGGCAGAGCAAGCCGAAGAGGCGACAAAAAGTCCATTAGGTGTAAAGCGCGGCGGTGATGCCGAAGTTATTCAGGCAGAATGGTTTGTTGAAGAGGTTCGCCGTGAGCTTTATGACCTTTATGGTGTAGAAGGTTTGTATGATGGTGGCCTCTCTGTCCGGACAACCATGCAGACGGCAATGCAAAAAATGGGCGAAAATGCCCTTCGTGCAGGCTTGCGCCGTTATGATCGCCGTCACGGCTGGCGCGGCCCTATTCAGCAGATCGATGTGAAAGACGGCTGGATAGAGCCACTGAAAAAAGTAGAGGATCCGAAAGGGCTGACCCCCTGGAGGCTTGCTGTCGTTCTGAAGGTCGGCAAATCTGAGGTCGAAATCGGCCTTAAAAATGAAAGCAAGGGGCTCATTCATCTGGATGATATGAAATGGGCACGCCCGTGGCTCAAGAACCAGCGGGTAGGGCGATCTGTTAAAAAGCCGTCAGATGTCGTTGCAATAGGAGATGTGGTCGCCGTCACTCCTCTTACCGGGGAACGGGCAAGGGACGGACAGTATTCGCTGGAGCAAATTCCTGATATTTCAGGCGGTCTTGTTGCAATGGATCCGCATACAGGGCGTGTTCTTGCTCTTGTTGGCGGATGGAGCCATGAAGTCTCCGTCTTTAATCGTGCTGTGCAGGCTAGGCGCCAGCCGGGTTCTTCCTTTAAACCTTTTGTTTATGCCGCTGCACTGGATAACGGCTTCACGCCTTCCAACAAGATTATGGATGGCCCTTTTGTCCTGACCCAGGAAAATGGTGAACGCTGGAAACCTTCAAACTATACGAAAAAATTCTATGGCCCCAGTACGCTTCGGCTTGGAATTGAAAAATCCAGAAACCTGATGACGGTTCGTCTTGCCCGGTCAGTGGGAATGGATGTGGTCGCAGATTATGCAAACCGCTTTGGTATCCATGACAATCTCCAGGAAACCCTTGCCATGTCACTGGGGGCAATGGAAACCACCTTGCTACAAATGACAACAGCCTATGCGGAACTGGTAAATGGTGGCAAAAAAATTGCCCCCACTTTGATTGATCGCGTACAGGACAGGCGCGGTGTTGCAATTTATCGTCATGATACGCGTCCCTGTCCGGGATGTGTGGCGTCAAGCTGGCGGGACCAGGATGAACCGGAACTTCCTGATGATCGAAAGCAGATTATCTCTCCAGCAACAGCCTACCAGATGGTTTCAATGCTTGAGGGTGTTGTCCGCAGAGGAACCGGGAGCAAGATTGCCGTCCTTAAAAAACCACTTGCGGGTAAAACCGGAACGTCCAACGATTCCAAAGATACCTGGTTCGTTGGTTTTTCTCCGGATCTGGCGGTTGGTATCTATGTTGGATTTGATACGCCGAAAACCCTTGGTCCAAGAGAAGGCGGAGCAGGGGTGGCCTCACCGATTTTCCGAGATTTCATGGCGGAGGCGCTAAAAGATAAAGCGGCGATCCCTTTTCGTGTTCCGGAAGGTATTCGTCTTGTTCGTGTTGCAGCGAAAACCGGACTTCCAGCAGTTGCTGGTGACAAGAATGTCATTCTGGAAGCGTTTAAAACAACAGACCGCCTTACAGATCGCACACGTGTTCTGGACGGTTCCGATGGAAGTGACACTACAATTTCCATAGGCAAACCAAAAAATCCTGTCACAAATGGTACGGGTGGTCTTTACTGATCGACCGGATATCAGTAGGTTCTCAGCCGACAAATCACCTAGACTTAAGAAATGGAGCAGGCATGCGCGCCGAACATCAGGCCATTGTTGACGAAATCAAGCAGGCAATGGATCTGCTGAGGAGGCATCTTTGACTGGGAAAATGCAGTTAGACGCCTGGATGAATTAAACTCGCTTGTTGAAGATCCGGATTTATGGAATGACGCGTCCAAGGCCCAGAGCCTGATGCGCGAACGGACAAGCCTGGATACAGCAATAAATGCCTATAAGAGGATCGCTCAGGATCTTGAGGACACAATAGAGCTTATCGAGCTTTCAGAAATGGAAGAGGATGAGGAAACTCTGAATGAGGCAACCGAGGCGTTAAAGGAACTTGCGGCAGAGGTGGATAAACGCCGTCTTGAAAGTATGCTTTCAGGAGAGGTAGATGCCAATGATTGCTATCTTGAAATTCACGCAGGTGCCGGCGGAACAGAGTCCCAGGATTGGACACAAATCCTTCTTCGGATGTATATGCGTTGGGCGGATCAGCATGGCTGCAAGGTCAAAACTCTTGAAGAAAGCTCCGGCGAGGAAGCCGGCCTTAAGTCTGTAACGATCGAGATTTCCGGTGAAAA
>JAKSCD010000189.1 GCA_022360775.1 Sneathiellales bacterium
GGCGTTTTTTCGTCTAATGTGGATGCATAGCTTACAGTTTGTGCTGTGGTAGGTGGGGTGTCCAGCCCATCTAAATCATCAAGCGTATTACCGCTAGAGAAAAAGCTATTCGCAT
This sequence comes from Sneathiellales bacterium, assembly GCA_022360775.1. Classification (GTDB taxonomy): domain Bacteria; phylum Pseudomonadota; class Alphaproteobacteria; order Sneathiellales; family Sneathiellaceae; genus Sneathiella. The sequence continues at coordinate 116 of JAKSCD010000189.1, forward strand.
CACCATAAGCAGCAGTTGTTTCTCTTGTATCTTCGCTATTATATCCGCGCTGCTTTAGCATCCTCAAGGATGCGTTTAAATCATCACCAAGCTCAGTGGCAATTTTATTGATAGCGGGTGACCCGGCGTTAGCTGCATTTTGTATTGCAGCTTGTTTAGCTTCTTCGTTTGGTGCATTCGTTATGTTTTCATGGTGAGCTTGCGCCTCAGCCTCATTCTTTTGTGCATTCGCCTGATTTTCTTCTGCAAGAGCTTTAATCTTAAGCAAGACAGCAGGGTCTTTCAGGTCAATGTCTTCAAGGCCATACTTATCCTTGTATTCCTGAACGGCATCTTCAAAATGCTGTTTTTCCTCTGGTGTCATACCATCGGTAGGGTCTTTCCCTTCCAGTACATTTTGAATGGCCTTATCAACTGCCCCAACTTGCGCCTCATACATTTCAGCTTGTTCGCCCCAATATTGAGCCTGCGTGTTAAGCATCATCAGCATTTCAGTGGTGCTGAACTTTCTATCCTTGTCTCTTTTCTTCTTGTCATCTTGACCGGAAGAAGCGTTATCCGATGGTTTTACAGCTATCTGTATATGGCCAACGTCATCAAGCAGGTCGTTCAAGGCGAGATTGAAAACCTTGTTTTGTAGCGCACGTTTCTCGTCGCTAGCCTGCTCGGTTAACGCCTTATCGCTTTCTTTGTCGTCTGGTGGTAATGCCATTGCCCCTTGTGTCCCTCTACCTGTAACTCTCTTTTTTCTTATGCGCTCACGTCTTATGCGTAATGTCACAATTACTCTAACAATAAAGGCTTGAAACAAGGTAAATTATGCAAACAATTTGAGCTAATTACGGTGTAAATTTAAGGGCTTGTTAAGGTTTTGGAAAAGCCTTGGGA
>JAKSCD010000441.1 GCA_022360775.1 Sneathiellales bacterium
CGGCCTTTGAAAGTCGTCTGCAGCAAAGCGTCAAAATCCGTAACCGAATAGCCCTGAAGAACAAAGCTGGCCAGAACTGAAACCGGGATGATAAATCCGAGCAATATCGGTGTCAGACAAACCAAAAAACAAAGAACCGCTGAGCTACGTGTCACCTTTTGCATGGCAAGGGCGGTGTTCCGTCTTGAGGTATCTGTAAAACGCTGCCTGTTTCTGGCAATCCGCTCAACAATCAACAGGAACAGGATAAAAATAAACGCGACACAGGCAATCTGGGCGGCGGCTGTCAGGCTGTTCATTCCAAGCCAGACATTAAAAATCCCGAGCGTAAAAGTCTCGATGGCAAAAAATTCAACGGTTCCAAAATCCGAGATCACCTCCATCAGAACAAGGGCAAGACCTGCAATAATGGCCGGCCGGGCAATGGGGACGCCCACATGCCAGAACAGGTTTTTGTTATGCAGCTTCGCCACTTCATAATAGGAAGCAGGCGTTAAGCGAAAGGCCGTTCGGGCCATCAGGTAGATATGGGGAAAGAGCACCGAGCACATGACAAGAATGGCCCCGCCCATGGATCTGATTTCCGGAAACCAGTAATCCCGTGCTGTTTTCCAGCCAAAGAGATCCCGAAGGAAACCCTGTACTGGCCCCGCATATTCCAGAATATCCGTATAGGTATAGGCGATGATATAGGCTGGTACGGTCGCCGGCAGAAGCAGTGCCCATTCGAAGATCCTTGATCCGGGAAATTCATACCGGCTGATAACCCAGGCTGTGCTTAGCCCGAAAACAAGGGATAAGGCCCCTACCCCGAACATCAGGGTCACCGTATTCGCCACATAACGCGGGAATACTGTTTCCATCAGGTGGCCCCACAGACCGCCGCTATCCCCGCTGGCTGTCCATATGATCGAGAGAAAAGGGCCTAGAATAACCAGACAAAGAAGAGCGACCAGGACAGCCCAGCCGCTCAAATTGTCACTTTTCCCAAATTTTCTCGTCAGAAAATCTACTGCTACCATCCAACTTTATCGATTATCCGCTGTGCTTTCGGGGCCAACTCGGCAATTTGTTCAATGGGAAGTTTATCTTCGTTAAAGCTTCCCCATGAACTGATTTCCGCTGTTGGTTGTACCACAGGATTAACCGGATATTCGAAATTTATTTCGCCGTAAAGTTTCTGGGACTTTTCCAGAGTGAGAAACTCCAGAAACTTAACAGCAAGTTCCTTGTTTTTGGAATGTTTGGCAACACCGCCACCAGAGATATTGACATGATTTCCACGGTCATTCTGGTTGGTAAAGACCAGCTTGATACCCTTGGCCCATTCTCTCTGTTCGGGAACGTCAGACGTTTTCAGCTTGCCAAAATAATAGCTGTTGATTATGGCAACATCACATTGCCCCTGATAGATCGCCTTGACTTGTGCACGGTCGTTGCCCTGAGGGCGCCGCGCAAGATTGGAGACGATCCCTTCCGCCCATTTTTCAGCCGCCTCTTCCCCCTTTGCCGCAATTACAGATGCGACAAGGGCGCGGTTATAGACGTGACTTCCAGGTCTGCTGCAGATGCGCCCTTCCCAGTTTGGACCGGCCAGATCCTCGATCCGGTCAATTTCCCCAGGCTTTACCCGATCCTTGGCGACCGCGACAACACGCGCGCGTTTTGACAGGCCAAACCATTTGTTATTCTTGTCCCGTAAATGCGGCGGAATATTCTTGTTCAGAATATCTGAATTCACCTCTGCAAAGAGATCCTTGTCCGCATAGACACTCAGGCGCGCAATATCCACGGTCAGCACAACATCAGCCGGGCTGCGCATACCTTCTGCCTGCATCCTTTGGGCAAGCCCCTTGGTGGAATAGACAACATTTACCTTTGTGCCGGTTTCCTTTTCAAAAGCTTCCAGAAACGGCTTGATCAAAAAGGGCTGGCGATGAGAGTAAACATTGAGCTCATTTGCAAAAACCGTGACCGGAGAGACAATTACGGCGAGCAAAAAGAGAATACCGAAAGACTTGGCAAGAGAGGCTTTCAGCCCCCGGTTCTTTTGTAAGATCATATCCTTGAGCCACCTTAAAGCTTCAAAAAAAGGAGTTACATATAAAGCCATCAGACTATGAGGCTGTTCTTGATCTAGCTCGTCCACACCGAAGCGCAGATTCTGGACACCTTTTGCAAGGTAAAGACTTCTGAACATCCAGTCCCATATGGACAATACCGCACCGAAATTTCGATCGAAATGATGTTTATCTACAGAATGATGAATTTGGTGCTGTGCAGGAGACATGAATATATGTTCTAGCCTGCTCCCGTAACTGATCCAGATGTGGGAGTGACGTAAATTTGATCCCAGTGCATTAAACAGGAAAAGAAAGACATTTACGCCAAAAACCGTATAGAGATCCACCTGATTTCCAAAAAGAAAAACAAAACCGGAAATCGTGACCGACTGGACCAGCGTGCTTCTCAAGCTGAACAACACGCCTTCCACAGGATGCGTCCTATAGACCGTTACCGGGGTCAGGGTTTCAGCGGTATGATGGGTTTTATGAAAAGCCCACAGAAACGGGATTTGGTGAAGTGCCCTGTGCAAAGCATATTTCGTTGCATCATCAAGCAAGAACTGAACGCATGTAAAAGCGGCTATAATCGCCCAGAGCGGCGTATCAAAAAAAATCTCTGCTCCCTTTGGGAATTGCTCCCTGAGAAGGAAGTAAACTGCCGTTGCAAGAGCCACGCGGGATAGTAAAAGGGGCGACAGAAGCATCATGATGGCTTGATTTATCATCCCGATTTTATAATCGGCAAAGGCAGATCTCGATGCCCAGATACGCTTTTGAAAAATGTCGCGAAATGCCTGCCGAACAGGGACACGCTGAACCAGAACAGTTACAACCAGAGCAATCACCAGCGCCGCAATCAGATAACCGGCAAACAGCCGCTTCCGTGGATCCACGAAAACGGCCATCAGCTGTTGCAGATATTCCTGCGAAAAGGTGATTGCTTCGGTTAGCATCAATTAGTCATTTTCAGCGCTATTGCTTCCGCCGAGTTTATCTGTGAGATCCTTGATAGAAGCGAGCTGGTCATTATTTCGGGCTTTCACACCGAATTTCTCAACCATCAGCTTCTGGACTTTCAGCATATGCAGCGCATATTCATCATATCCTGATCCCTGATCCTTCACATAGTTGCCGTTTTTATCGATATCGACAACCTGGCTGGAATTTGGCATCAGTGGACCAACACCGATCATCCGGTTCAGGCGCGTTGCTGTTTCACCCAGATCCTTACCGCCAACCTGCAAGGCCATTGCGAAGCCTTTCAGCTCACCCCAGTGTTTCACATATTTCTTAAGGGTTTTTGCTTCATCTCCGTTGGCTTCCATGACGGCTTTCAGCGCCTGGATATCCTTGTAAACGGATCCTGCATATTTAAAGACGGATTCAGCCAGAACCATTTCCAGGTTGGATTTCACTGTTGCCGCATAGCCTTTAAGCTCATCACGCTGTACATCTGTCAGGGCTTCACCATTGGCGATGGCAATCAGCTTACGGCCATCGAGGAAGGCTGTATTGATTGTCTGCAGGTAATTGGTCTTCCCGCCTTTGTCATAGCTGGAGGCATAATAGGCCAGCGCATAGGTCATTTCGGAATAATAGTCGATCTTGCCGTCTTTGTTATGATCCGCCAACATCATCGTCGCTTTTGGATCCTTGGATTTGGAACCCAGTTTTGCGATTTCATAGCTTTGCTTGGCTGTCAGACTTGCTGTATGCGCAGCAGCACCGAAATATCCAAACCCTTCATCCCAGGAATGTTCTTTTCCTGTATAATATGCACCTTTCTTGTAAGGCTTGTTATTAGGTTTGGTATCAGCATTAAGTTTCTCATCCAGATAGTTATCGGCAATCTGGTTATAGAAAACCGCACCCATGATGAATTTTGAAATCAGCTGCGGATAGTTATACCCGTTTACAGCGTCATATCCCTTATTGGCGCTGGACGCTTTTTCAATCCAGAATTTCACTACTTCAGGGCCCGTCATCGCATTTGGCCAGGAAGAGATGGTTCCTTTGTAGGTTTTACCGGCAAGTTCCTTTTTCTTGCTGATTTCATCCACTTTGGACTGCTTGAATACAAAAGCACCTTTGGAAGCAGGTGCCACGATGTCCCGGCCTGCGTCTTTTCCGCTATAATAGGCGAGCATCTGGTTTTTCAACGCTTCATTTGGCTGACCATTGCCCTTGCCTGCGAGCTTCTTCAGTGATTCATGCAGCAAATGACGCGCAATCTGGCCTGTATAGGCAACAGAGGTCGTCTTGGCCCCTGAATATCCTTTTAATGTTACCGGAAAGCCGGAATAATTATCCCCGGAACCAGCAATGGCTGTTCCTGACAAAGCTGTTGTCGCTAGAAAGACAGCACCAACCAGATAAGTTTTCATAATATGTTTCCTTAAAAGTCTGACGTCGAAAACTGCAACAGTTGCAGCAAGATTTATTATCCTTTCGCTAATGATTATCACTCCTATTCACCAATGGCAATTGATAATGATTTTCATTCTCTATCTTTATTCCTCTCTAATATAGGCGTATCAACCCCTCGCCTTCTTGCAAGAGAGAATGACAATCAGATTTAACTAGGAATTTTCAACGATTAGCGTTATTCATGATCAGGAAATCTGTGGGAGCACTCTTTTGGAATGCTAGCGTTAAGTGATCTAAGTCTTAGTCTGGGTGGCCAGAAAATTATTCGAGACCTGTCCTTCTCCGTAAATGACGGGGATCTGGTTTGTCTTCTTGGTCCGTCAGGATGCGGAAAAACCACCACTTTGCGGATCATAGCCGGTTTTGAACGTCCCGATAGCGGCACCCTTGAGATCAATGGCCAGACTGTCTCAGACAACCGCCAGATCCTCCCCCCTCATAAACGGGATATCGGGTATCTCTTCCAGGATTTTGCGCTCTTCCCTCATTTAACGGTACGGGAAAATATTGGCTTTGGCCTTAAAAACCGCAAAGGCAAAGCAGCTTTATCGCGTATTGAGGAAATCCTTGAGCAGGTTCGCCTGACGGAACATGCAGATAAATACCCTCACATGCTTTCTGGCGGTCAGCAGCAACGGGTGGCGCTGGGCCGTGCCCTCGCCCCAAATCCTAAACTTCTGTTGCTGGACGAGCCGTTTTCAGGACTGGATACCAGTCTTCGGGATCAGATCCGGGATGAAACCCTGTTTATCCTGAAAAAGCTGGGCGTCACGACCCTGATGGTCACCCATGATCCTGAAGAGGCTATGCTTCTTGCCGATCAGATTGTGCTGATGCGAGATGGTGAAGTTGTCCAGACCGGCAGCCCGGAGGAGCTGTATTTAAATCCGACTGACGCATTTACTGTCGAATTTTTTGGAGATACCAATAAGCTCAAGGGAAAAGTAAAGGACGGTCTAGTCCAGACGCATCTTGGACGTGTTGGAACAGGCAAGGACATCCCTGATGGTACCGAAGTCAATGTGCTGGTCCGCCCTGAAGGCCTGAAACTTAAAAATGCGGATCTTCAGAATATGAATGCCTCAGAACCGGTTCATGTCTGCGGCATTCAGTATCTCGGACGATCAAGCCTGGTGCAGTTAGGGGTCGGGAAACGCGGGACACCGCACGAAATCTACAAAGCCCGCCTGCCCGGTCATTTCGTAGCCAGCGACGCCCATTCCCTGGATATCGATATCGACCCCAAACAGGCTTTTGTCTTTAGCTGACCCCCAGTTATCAGGATTACGCTGTTTCCTCTTTTTTATCAAAGAGGTAAAAGCCGCTTTCTTTTGAGACAAATTCGTTGACACCCATCAGGTTTGGAACACAATCCTGTTTAAAATAGAGCTTGCCGCTATCGATATAGAAATAATCAGCGGCGTCAACGGGCGTTTTCCCGTTCGAAGCCTTTAAAAAGTCCAGCGATGAAGCCCATCCGCAAAATTCACCGGCGTCCACTTTCGATAAATTCAGACTCTCACAATCCGACCGTAGAGTTACATCAGCAGAAGGATCTTCATTTTCAGCCCATACAACTGTGCTCGACGGTGTGACCTTGAAATTCGTCATATTGACGAACACATCCTTCGCCCAGATTTCGCTGACCTCTCCGTCCAGCACGCCGAAAGACTTAAAAAACTTATCCAGAACCTCATCAGCAAAAACATCCGCTTCAGGGCTGTCATGGGTTCCGCATTCGACAACAAAAGAAGGGCATTTATTTCCCATGGCCTCAATCAGAGCGCCCATCCCTGCCCCGATCTGCAATACATAAGGCGCGGAACGTTTGGCAAAATCCAGGGTTTTATCATCCACTGAAACTACAAAACAGTGAGGACTCACCCCTTTTGCCATAAAGGAATGGAGGTCCAGCACCCCCTGTAATGGAAGTGATTTCAGGAATGTCTCGACTTCAGCAATACAGGTTTCTTCCTCATCCTCAGGATTCTCAATACACCAGATACGATTGAAATTTTTCCCGCCTGGAACATTACGGTTTGAAAAATACGGAGCTGTCTGGGCAGCGGCTACATTTCCAACAAAAAAATACACATCAAACGGATAGTCCCTTTCCCGATTGATCTCTTTCAAAAAGGCTCGAAACCCGCAAGGTTCACTTCCATGGATCAGGGTTGACACAAGAACCGCCCGGGAAGGATCTTTTCCTTTTACCCGGAAAAGTGTTGTTCTTTTCAATGCCTCCAGAGCTTCAGATGCACTTTTCCCCTTTAACAGGGAAACGTCTTCAAAATAATCGAAATTTACCATTCCAGTCTCAACCTCTCCAACATACGGTTACCAAACATCTTATTGCTCTTAGCCCTAACTCGTAAATCTGTTCGATGACTTCCAGAAGTACCAGACTGAATTGGCAAAATGATTTTGCAACAGCCTCAGGTGATCTGGCAATGGGTAATAGCGCTAGCTGAAAGAACAACCGTATCGCCAATTTTGTAGAGTATGGGAAAATGGCGGTGAAGGTGGGATTCGAACCCACGATGGAGCGTTGACCCCATACTCCCTTAGCAGGGGAGCGCCTTCAGCCACTCGGCCACTTCACCGTCGGCGCGCAATATGCGCAGAAACCAGAGGGAAGTCAAAGGTTTTTTTATAGAACTTATTTTCATAAATTGGCTGCGTTTTTCCTCCAGGCCAGTCCCCTTTCCTCCTGTTATATAAAAGCTCAATTCTGTACAGTTTTCTCTTTTACAAGAGTAAGATTTTCAATCTTGAAAACCTCTTCATAACAAGTAAAATGCATGTAATTCTAATTTTATTCTCCAGAAGGTAGTGCGCCACCACACGCAACATAGATACTGGGTGCAGCTTAGGGTGTTTTCGAAAATATGAATTCTGATCAGGTAACGAAGACAGAATTAGATGATCTTGAAAGATACCGCATGCTTTCTGCGTTCTCCGAGGGTTTAAAAGATTGCAGACTTCAGTTTAAAAGCCTGTCCAATTATAATCAGTATCAAGTCGCCAGTGCTGTCATGACTGTCGATATTCTTGATAAACCGATCGATATCTCCGCTCTCGCCGCCTATACCGGAATGCACCGCTCAACACTTTATAATACGCTCTACAGAATGACAGATTGTGGAATGATCGAGCTTTATAATGTGAAAGGTGACAATAAACGAAAATATGTCAGAGCTACACCTCTTCTCGCCAATGAATATTTTTCGTTTTTAAACGATGTTCAGAAACTTATTACGATTACCCACCATCGGTTATCAAAAACCTAGATCTGTCCAAAACAGGACAGTTCAGCGCTTGCATTGCGAGAATTAACACTCCAATATTCACTCAATGATTAAGTAAGCGTCTCGGAATAGCCTTTCTATAACGAACAGCTTGCTTTAAATCCAAAATGGAGAGCTATCTTGCATAACGTTCGAGATACAGAACTTCTGCCTATCGGCGCCATCAGAGTGATTGATCAAGAGGGAGATAATCTCGTCCGTTTTCTGAACTTTCAGAATTTTATATTAAATGATGAAGACATTTTTAAAATCAGATCCACCCTCTGTCCAAATCTGGTTTTGCATATCATTGATGTAACTTCTGATACACCGAACGGGTTTACCTGGGAAAGTTACGATCACAAGTGCCTTTTGGGGATGGATCTGACTGGTCTTAGTTTTGGTGACTTTCCAGATCAGTCCTATGCCAAAGATCTGAAAACGGTTTACTCAAGTGTTAAGAATACTCACTTACCTCAGTGCAGTGTTGAGAGGATTTACGACGGCTTCCCTCGATCTTTTTTCCGGTATATTCAACCTTTTGAAAAATCTGGAGCTGGCAAGAAGATCCTTGTTGCTTCCCGATACCAGGAAGTCGCAGGTCTTGACTACGTTCCGAGTAAAATAAGAACGACTGCTCGTCAGAAAGTAAGACGTACTTTTAACTCCTTCAAGAGGCCCGGTAAGCGGACAATAGGAAGTCGAAGTGAAATGCATGTCGATGGTCTCAAAACCGTAGGTATGTGTTGGAATACCAGCATCGACAATATACTGGAAAGCGTTTCCCGTTATAAAATCAATACCTTCTGCAATCGCCAAAGCTTGGGAATATATTGCTAAGGCAAAAGCGACACCGGATTTACGATGCTCAGGAAAAACATACATACCTCCACGATAATAACATTCTCCAGAAACAAAGCTGAGATCAGACCTCAACTTGATATTGTCAAATGGCGGGGAATCGTAAAAAATCTTTCCACTTCTCAAAAGTGCATTCATATCATGCGTAGAATAAGCCTTTACCGCATTAAAGCCAGCGACTTGACCTGCCGCATCCCTGATGCAAAGCCATCGGCTGTTGGATTGGTCAGAATGCCTCCAGTCAAAAGTCGGGATACAATAGGGGTGATCAGGAGTATTGCTGCGCAATGCGGCAAATTCCTGCATATCGGTTTGTACTTGAACAGAGTAACCGGACCGTTCAAGGCACGCCTCGATCTCGTTTAGATACTTTCTCATAACCGATATAGCTTAATCAGCCTAGAGAGAGGTGTTTAGAACGCAATGAACATAAAATTAAACGTTTAATATTTTAAACAAATTAGTCGATCCTCTAGAGAAAATATTCAGTCTTTACAGACCTTTTTTCCTCTTAATGTATTGATTTAAAACAATTAATAATGGATAAATTGAGTGGACATTATTGCTAATAAAATAAACATGCATGTAGGAAGCAGGCTTCGAAAACGAAGGGCGGCGTTGGGATTGACGCAAACGCAACTGGCAGAGGCTTTGGGTATCTCCTATCAGCAAGTGCAGAAGTATGAAACGGGATCGAACAGGATTACCGCAGGGCGGCTCTTCGTTATTGCAAATCTTCTGGAAGTAGATGTTTCCTTCTTCTTCAACGAGATTGACCCCATGATGAGTTCCAGTTCCCTGGGGCATGGTGGGGAGCATCGGGCTGCGATTGAGCTGGTCAATAATTTCAACCGAATTGAGAACCACCAGATCAAAACATCTGTTTGCGGCCTTGTCAGGACACTTGCCGATCCGAAAGAGTTCCTCGATCACTCTCTTGCATTAGAAGATTCGGCTCGCGATTCTTTTATTCAAAAGGGAGAAGAACAAACTCAACTTCCGATCAAAAAATGAAGGACACTCAGATAGGCTCCTTTTTTCTCCACTAAACAATTACTTACAGTGCCCTGTGGATAAAAATGGGGATAAATTGGGGGTAAATCTCTCTCTATAATGTGATACATTTATTCACTATTTTTAATTATTTTCCTATCACTTAAGAACTATAATCTTCTTGATAAACAATTCATAACTTCTTGTTTTTAAATATTTTATATTGAATTTTATCATTATTTTAGAAAGATATAATATCTCTATCATAAAGAGTGCTGTTAACTTTCTGTTAATAATTTAAACCTAGTTTTTCCTAATACACGGTACGGGGTTCAAGGCAATCGAAAATAGATTGCCAGTTATAAACATATACTAGCATAAGCTGAACTTTCGGGGGTCTTTCATGCAGGGGACGAAAAGTTTGGAGAGTATTCTTCTGGATGCTCTCGAGAATATTTCTGAAGCTTTTGTCATCTATGATGACAGCGGGTATCTGGTTACCTGTAATGAAAAGTTCCGCAGCCTTTATAACTATACCGAAGAAGATGCCCGTCCGGGTATACATTACAGTGACCTTGGTAAACTTGATGTGGAACGGGGCAACATCATTGTCACAGACAACTATCCCTCTCATGAAGATTATCTGGAGAAGAAGCGGGAATATCGAACCCGTCTTGAAGGATCTTTTGTTGTACAAATGACAGATGGTCGATGGATTGAACTTCGCGATCGCGCGCTTTCTGACGGCGGATTTGTTTCAATTCAACGGGATATCACAGAAGAAAAACGGGCAGAAGAAGCCTTGCGCGAGGCCAAAACACAAGCGGACCTTGCCAATCGTGCAAAATCGGAATTTATGGCCAATATGAGCCATGAACTTCGAACACCGCTCAATGCGATCATCGGATTTTCATCCCTATTGGTTTCGGAAGTCTATGGCGAGCATTCCGATCCCCGCTATCAGGAATATGCAAAAGATATTGAAGGTGCCGGCGAGCACCTGCTTACACTTATTAATGAAATACTGGATCTTGCTAAAATCGAGGCTGGTGCAGTGAGTTTGAACGAAAGGGAGCTGGATATTCGTCAGTTGACGCAATCCTGCGTTTCCATGGTGAGTGCGCGATCCCTTGAGAAGAATATAACCGTAAGATCATCCCTCCCCGCCGGACAAAACGGTCTTTACGCAGATCCGATACGTGTCAAGCAGATCCTGGTCAATCTGTTGTCAAACGCCGTCAAGTTTTCCGGCCATGGCAGCAGGGTCAATATTCAATGGGAACAGGATTTATTCGGGCTCACCCTGAAAGTTGCGGATGAAGGTGTGGGGATCGAGAAGGAATTCCTTCCTCACCTTTATGAACCCTTTAGAAGAAGTCGTATTGCACAGAATCTGCAATGCGAAGGAACCGGCCTCGGATTGGCCCTGGTCAAGAAATTCTGTGACGCCCATGAGGCAACATTGGAGCTCCATAGCCAACCTGGGCTTGGAACAACCGTGCAGGTCAATTTCCCTGCAAAGCGGTCCATTCAGATCGAGGAAGAGCTCGCATCATAAAAAAAGGTACCGATCAGTGAGACAGGTACCATTCTCTAGCCATTTTCTGTGCTGCAGCAATTTCAGCAGCTGACATATCCTGCGAAATCTCTGCACGAAGCTCTCTGGCTTCAATAACACCGTTCATCGCAGCCAGGTTAAACCACTTATGTGCAGTTACAAGATCCATTGGCACGCCATCGCCGGTCGAATAGGCCAGCCCCACACGATACTGTTCTTCGGGCAATCCATTCTCTGCATGCTTTAGCTGCTGAGCAATATACTCTTTATCCAACTCACCCATCTTACTTCCTCTCAACTCGTAAGTCGCAACGAAATGATCCAAGTTAAATAAACGCTTTGCGCTTATTACATTAACATGATGAAGCGTAAATTCTTAACAATCGGTTTCTGAGTGAGGAATTTTTGAAGGAAGGTCGTGAAATATTTATGACAAGGGATAAAATTTTAAAAAAAAGAAACCGATCCGCAATGAGCGGCCGGTTTCCCTGATAACTCCTGCAAGCCGTAATGGTTACTTGCGGGCTGTTTGGCCAAAGAGAATTTTTCTTTCTTCTTCAGAACGTGGACCGCCCTCTTTACGAAGTTCCCTTTTTACATGGAAACCCTTCTGGACAGCAGGCCGAGCCTCAATAGTCTCAAACCATCGTTTCAGGTTTGGAAAATCAGACAGCTGTTGTCCCTGACGCTCCCAAGGGGACACCCACGGCCATGCCGCCATATCGGCAATAGAATACTCGCCAGCCAGAAATTTGCGATCTTCCAGGCGCTTGTTCATGACACCGTAAAGTCGATTGACTTCATTGGTATACCGATCAATACCGTATGGTACCTGCTCTGGCGCGTAATGACGGAAATGATGGGCCTGACCTGCCATCGGTCCCAGCCCACCCATCTGCCAGTAAAGCCATTGATTAACTTCCGTACGACCACGCACATCTTCGGGAAGAAACTTCCCTTCTTTTTCCGCGAGATACGTCATAATGGCTGCAGATTCAAAAACGGAGATAGGCTCACCACCATCTTTCGGATCATGATCAATGATCGCCGGCATACGATTATTAGGAGCGATTTTCAGGAAATCAGGTTCGAACTGCTCTCCTTTTCCGATATTGACCTCATGAACGGTGTACGGAATGTCCAGCTCCTCCAGGAGAATAGTCACTTTCCATCCGTTCGGTGTGGGCCAGTAATAAAGATCAATCATAAGAGAGGTACCTTCCCGCTTTCATTATTTGGAACAATTGTTCCACATAGATTAACGAAACTACTCCCGATCAATCAACGCCCTTTCGAAATTGTGATTAGTCCTTCGGGAAATCGAGGCCCATTTCCTGATAGCGCTCCGGATCATCTGTCCATTTTTCGCGTACTTTCACAAACAGGAACAGATGCACCCGACATCCGAGACTTTCCTCCAGTTCCTCACGGGCCATGGCGCCGATCTGCTTTATGGCCCTGCCGCCCTTGCCGAGGATAATCGGCTTGTGATTGGCACGAGATACATAAATCACCTGATTGATCTTGACTGATCCGTCCTTGCGTTCTTCCCAGCTTTCGGTTTCCACCGTCAATGAGTATGGAAGCTCCTGGTTCATTCTCAAAAACAGTTTTTCCCGGGTAATTTCGGCGGCAAGGCTTCGCATGGGTGCGAGGGCAAGCTGGTCTTCCGGATAGAGCCAGGGCCCGGAAGGCATCTCCTTGGCGAGCTCGCTGCGAAGATCGGCAACACCATCCCCTGTCAGGGCCGAGATCATAAAGACCTGCTCAAAGACCTCATATTCCATGAGTTCCTTTGCAAGTCCCAGAAGCGTATCTCTTTTGATAGCGTCGATTTTATTGAGGATAAGATGCGCTTTTCTTCCGCTTTCTTTAAGGCCCTCAATGATACGAATAACATCCTTCGTCACACCCTTTAGAGAATCCACCAGAAGTGCAACCTTGTCTGCATCCTGCGCCCCATCCCAGGCCGCATTGACCATCGCTTTTTCAAGGCGGCGAGACGGGGCAAAAATTCCAGGCGTATCTACAAAGATTATCTGTGTATTCCCTTCAAGGGCAATGGCGGTTACGCGGGCGCGGGTTGTCTGTACCTTTGGCGAAACAATTGCGATTTTTGCCCCGACAAGCTGATTAAGCAATGTGGATTTTCCGGCGTTTGGCGCCCCCAACAGGGTGACATACCCGCAGCGGGTCGCGTCAGCGGAAGGAAGATCATTTTCCATTTGATACATCTTTCAATACTTTTTCCGCCGCAAGCTGCTCTGCCTGACGTTTGGAAGAAGCCTTTGCGGTTTCACGAAAATCTTTCACAGTCACCTCAACCGTAAAAGTGCGCTTGTGATCTGGCCCCTCTTCTGCAATGACAGAATAAACCGGCGGTACATTGCCCCCTTTGGCTGCCCACTCCTGCAAAGCCGATTTCGGATCCTTGCTCTCTGCCTTTTGGTGATCAAATCGCGGCCACCAGTTCTTCTCGATAAAAGCCCTGGCAGTTTTCATGCCCCCG
>JAKSCD010000385.1 GCA_022360775.1 Sneathiellales bacterium
GCATCCGGTGTATGGGCATAATCAACAATAGCTGTAATCTTCTCTTTCGAAATAAAATATTGAAATCTTCCATCCACGGTCTCCAGCTCACTGATCAACCTGAGGATTTCCATTTTTTCCAATCCCAAAATATCAGCAGTGGCGTAAATGGCCAGTATATTGTACGCGTTAAAATCACCTATCAGTTTGGACCACAGTTCGTTATCATCCACCTTCAGCAATTGCCCATTGAACTGTTTTTCCAAAATTTGGGCCCTAAAGTCTGCATAGGATTTTAGCGCATAGGTATATTTTTTGGCCTTGGTGTTCTGAAGCATCACCAAACCGTTCTTATCGTCAATGTTCACTAAAGCAAATGCTGTCTTTGGAAGATTGTCGAACAATTTTTTCTTGGTATCCCGATATTCCGCAAAGGTTTTGTGGTAATCCAAATGGTCATGGGACAGATTGGTGAAGATGGCACCTGCAAATTGCAATCCCTCCGATCTCTTTTGATGGATCCCATGTGAACTCACTTCCATAAAACAGAACTCTACCCCATTGGAGTTCATATTGGCCAAGTGCTGATTGATGGTCAATACATCTGGAGTTGTGTGAGTTGCCTTGTATTCCTTTTCACCCACCATGACCTTGATCGTGGACAACAACCCTACTTTATAGCCCGCCTTTTTAAATAGCTGATATAACAATGTGCTGACAGTGGTCTTTCCATTTGTTCCGGTAACCCCGATAAGTTTGAGGTTTTTTGAAGGATTGTCAAAAAAATTGGCAGCGATGATGGCCAATGCGCTGTTACTGTCCGGCACCTTTAAATAGGTGACCCCGTTGACCAACAATTCGGGAAATTCCTCACAGACCACGGCTTTTGCCCCGGTATCCACAGCTTTTTGAATGTACTGGTGACCATCGGTAACGGTTCCTCTTATGGCCACAAAAACATCGTCCATTTCCACTTTTCTGGAATCAAAATGGATATGGTTGACCATGATATTGGTATCTCCGCTTACTGCGGAAAGTCCAACCCCGTACAATATGTCCTTCAACAACTTCATGAGAGTTCCAGTACTATTTTCTTTACTTGTTTTATATCGGTTCCTTGTTCTATGGATTGGTTTTTCACTTTTCCATTTCCGTGCACTTCCACTTGAATTCCCAGATTTTCCAACAATGAAACGGCGTCCATTCCGCTCATTCCCTTGAGATTGGGCACTGTGTTGTACTTTTTCTGTGCATGGGCATAGTACTTTTCATAACTTTCGAGCAGAAGCGTCTCATCAAAATCTTTTTCTTCCACCTCATCCACCAAAGGTGAAATCGCATGGCTTTTTTGGGCCATGGATTTAAATACCGGCCCTGATACATCGGCCCCGTAATACCCCACACTTTTATCCGGTTCGTGAATGATCACTATACAGGAATATTTGGGGTTATCAGCTGGAAAGTATCCTGCAAAAGAGGAAATGTATGCCAGTTTGTCCGGATCTTTGGCCACATAGTTTTTTTGACAGGTCCCTGTTTTGCCGGCCATGGAGAAGTTTTTGGAATACATGGCATGGCCAGTACCGTAATCTTTCTCCACCACATCCTTCATCAATTGTCGCACTTTTTTGACGGTCTCACGAGAGCATATGGAAGGATTGACCACTTCTTTTTCAAACCTTGTGATAACTTTACTTCCTTCTCACACCTCTTTGATCAATCTTGGCTTAACAAATTCTCCGTCGTTGGCTATGGCATTGTAAAATGCCAGGGTCTGCATTGGTGTCATGGACACCTCATACCCATGTGACATCCATCCTAGGGAAATTCCTGACCAGCCCTTATCTCCGGGATACCTGATCACAGGTTTGCCTTCACCAATGATGGGGAGGTCCAATTTTTTATGAAGCCCCATATTCATCAACCGATTCACGTACTTTTCCGGATTTTCCTTATAATTTTCATGGATGATCTTGGCAAAGGCCGTATTCGATGAAACTGCAAAGGCTTCGGAAACTGAAACTTCACCGTATCCGCCCCATTTGGAGTCTTTGACCACCCTGTCATAAATGCGGTACCTTCCTTTTTCCGTATCAACCA
>JAKSCD010000133.1 GCA_022360775.1 Sneathiellales bacterium
TAAAATACACAGCATTATTAAATGAAGGGTTCTTAAGTTCCAAACTAGGTCCTTCCCCATCAGCTTCATCAGGCCAAGGAGACTCACTACTATATTTCACAATATCAATTATTTCCTCTTCTACATCCACCAACAATAATTCTTCACCATCATTATCAAATGCAAAATCTATTTCTAATATATTGTCAAAACTATAAACTTCTTGGAAATCATCTAGATCACTCACCAAAATTATATACTCTTTTGCATCAAGTTTAGTATCATCAGGAAATACAAATGTGTTCTTATCATCACTAAACTTCCAGCCAGATATATCAATTTGATTATCAGAATTATTATATAACTCAACCCAATCTCCCGAATCGCTATAATCATGTGGATTATACATTATCTCATTTATAATGATTTTTTTATCTCCTACAGGAGAATTCGCTTCATAAATTGCCATTATATCTGTAAACTTATCAGTTTTAATTTCAATTTTAGGATTTAACGAATCATCTACTCCAACCCATTTCACAAATTTATAATATTCATTATCTAATGCTTCTAATTGAATAGGTATATTATTAAAATATTTACCTTGCCATATTTTCTCTCTAATCGTCAATGAATTTAGTCTAATCTCAATCGTCGGATCAGCTATATTTTTTTCTAAAAACAACTCATAATCTCCACTCTCATCATTTAAATGAAAATTTAACTGTTGACGAAAATATTCTTCTCTTTTATCAAAAAAAGCTGCAATTCTATCTAATTGTTCCTCATAATAATATCCCAGATCCGGATAATTTTGACGCGCACGTTCAAATGCTACTGAGTTTTCAGTCAACAAACTATCTAATACGTGCTCTAAATTCTCTTTTCGTAAAACACTATTCATTAAATCAGCAGATCGATTTAAAAATTCAACTTTAAATTGATCATTCTCAAAACATTTAATAAATATTCTTGAATAATCTATTTCACTTGAATTAACAGCAATACTATCTTTAATTTCTTTTATCAAATCATCTCTAGCTTCATTGGACCAACTCAAATTACACGTAACATCCAAATCATGTAAAATCATCCTCCACTTATTATCTAATTCACTTGATCTCCAAGTCTTCATATTATGTTCAGGCCAATCAGCATTTACAAAGAAAAACTATCAGCAAGCAGGAATATATTATCAAAAGGTTTTGGGTCAGGATGAGGAAAATGTCGATGCATTAAATGGGTTGGCTATGGTTTATATAAAAAATAATAAAATGACAGAGGCTAAA
>JAKSCD010000377.1 GCA_022360775.1 Sneathiellales bacterium
ATTCGCGCATCCCGGCCCTTACCATCAAGATCTGCGACGACAATAAAAGGCGCGCCTGACAGCTTGTCGCCAACGTCAAGCGACGCCCCGCGCCCGCCGGACAATCGATAGACAGTTTTACTGTTTTTTCGAAGCTGACCAATACGGTCAGGGTAGGCAAACGCCAGAAGAAGGCCTGCCTCTCCTATTTCCTGTGGTTCTTTACCTGCTTTGAATCTCCGCCTTAAATCATCAGAATTTCGCAAAACGCGTCTTATCTCTGGTCTTTTTTCTCCGCCGCGCCTTGATTTGTTCAATTGTTCAAGCCTGAAAAGCAGGTCAGCATTTTTACTCTCTGACTGATTTTTTAATATATCCCGCTCGGACAATAACGCCGCCATATCACAGGCAAGCGGCACCAGATTTTTTTCTCTTGCTTTTACAATCATGGTCGCTAGTCGGGGATGAAGTGGCAGCCGTACAATTTCCTCACCCAGCGCCGACAGATTTCCATCTCCTTTCAGCGCCCCAAGTGTTGTCAACAGGTCTTTTGCCTGTGCAAGCAATCCTTCAGGTGGAGGGGTCAGCCAGTCCAGCTCTTCTGCATCCACAACACCCCATTTCGCAAGATCGAGCGCCAGAGAACTTAAATCCGCCACCGATATTTCCGGACTGGAATGGGGCACTAATCCTCTATCTTGCGCAGCGGTCCACATCCGCAAACAAAGTCCTGGCCCCAGCCTGCCAGCACGTCCACGTCTTTGATCTGCGGACGCCCGTGAGATCTTTTTTGTCTCTAACCTGCTCATCCCGCTATTGGGATCAAACAACGGAATCCGGGAAAGCCCGCTATCCACAACAATACGAATACCTTCGATCGTTAAGCTGGTTTCAGCAATATCTGTTGCGCAAACAATTTTCCGGCGTCCCTCCGGATCAGGGAACAGGGCTTTATCCTGTTCTTTTTGAGACAGATTTCCGAAAAGCGGATAAAGGGCTATATCCTTCTTTTTCGCATAATCTGCAAGATGAGAAAGTGTTCGGCTTATTTCTCCGGCCCCTGGCAGAAAGACCAGCAAATCCCCTTTTTCAAGATCACAAAGCGCTTCAACCTCCCGCGCGAGTGATGCTTCAATTCTGCCTTGCACCGGTCGGTCCAGAAAGCGGGTTTCAACGGGATGTTGCCGTCCTTCACTGGTCACTGTTGGTGCGCCAAGTAACCTGCTGAGCTGATCGGCATCAAGCGTCGCTGACATAATCAGGAGTTTGAGATCATCCCTTAATATGTCTTGAGATTGGCGTGCAAGCGCCAGTCCCAAATCAGTTTGCAAGTTCCGCTCATGAAATTCATCAAAGATCAGGAGACCAATTTCCTCCAGTTCTGGATCTGTCTGAAGCATTCGGGTCAGAATCCCTTCTGTTACCACTTCGATCCGTGTCTCTTTACTGATCTTGGTATCCAGCCGGATACGGTACCCGACGGTTTGGCCGACCTTTTCGCCAAGTAATGATGCCATCCTTGTGGCCGCTGCCCGCGCAGCCAGTCTCCGGGGCTCCAGCATGATAATTTTCTTGTCTGTTTCCTTCAGCAACCATAAAGGAACAGTCGTTGTTTTACCTGCACCGGGGGGCGCCTGCAGGATGACTGTATTGCTTTGGCGCAATTCTTCCAGGAGACGGGGAAGAATATCCTCTACAGGTAAATCTGTGCTGGGAACAGTTATCGACATAGTGCGCTTATAACAAGTTAGCGGCGATTGAGAAACCGCGATACAGGAGAAAGGGCGCATAGAGAAACCAGGGCCGCAAGAACAGCCCCGCCCACAAGAATTAACCCAAAACGATTGGTTGGCGGGAAACCGGAAAGGGCAAAAATAAGAAATCCGATTATCATGATACCGCTTGCAGCCAGTATTCCTGCACTTTGCTCGGAAAGGGCGCCTGACCATGCCGCTTTGAAATTCATATTTTGGGATTTACGTTTCACCGCAAGACCGAGATGAATAAGCGCGTCAACCGCAAAACCAAATGCAACACTCACAGCAGGGGCGGCAATAACATCAAGTGGCATTTCGAAAAAACCAACGCTTCCCAGGGTAACAACTGGAATAACTGCCGCAACCAGAACCATCGAAATTGTAAAACGGTAGTCCTTGAGGGCAAATAGTGAGATCACTCCGAAAAGTAGAAGAAGAGAAAGCAATCCAGAGACAACACTGCTTTTCACGAGTTCAGACAGCTGCCCTTGCAAAAAATAAACACCGCCTGTGAGATCGGCCCGAAATCCTTCTGCTTTAATCTTCGATTTAATCTCTTCAATCACAGCAGCGCGGCTTTTCTCCCGATCCCCTTCTTTCATACGAAGAATGAACAATGCCTGATTTCTGTTATCTGCAAGAAAGCTTCTGACCACCCCCTGGTTAATATCAAGGGACAAAAGCGTCACCATTTCCCGCCAGGGGATAAGAAAGGCAAGCGGATGATCATTGGCTTCTGCAAGTAAAGCGGGCAAAGAAAGGACTGTACCTACCTGCTTCGTCTTTTCCAGCGATCGATGCAGGTTCCAGAGCTTGTTATATCCTTCTTCCCGGTCAAGATTTTCCCCGTCACTGAGTGATACCACCAGCATTAAAGGGCTGCTGCCCCCATTTTTATCAACGGCCTCAAGCCCTTTATATATGGGCGTTTCCTTATTGAAGTATGAAAACAGACTGGGATCTGTTTCCAGCTTGAAAAGAGACGGAATGCTGAAAACAAGGGCCGCGAGCAAAATTACAAAGCCTGTTGCTGTCGCAGGGATCTTGATTTTCAGCGGGAAGCTGAATTTATGTTTCTTTTCTCCGGCATGAGAGAAAGAGAGAAACACAGGAAATATCAGATAATAGCAAAGAAACGCAGAGAAAACCGCAATTGTGCCGCCGCTTCCCAGTTGGCGGAGCGGCTCAGCCTGGACAAGGAAAAGGGAAGCAAATCCCAGAAGGGTGGTTGCCGCACACCAAAGGGAAGGGATGATTGTCTTGCGAACGGCATCACCGGCGGCGTCCCCCCTCCCCGCTCGCAAAGAAGATCTTTTCCAGTTATTGGTCAAATAAATGATCTGGGATTGCACCAGGATATAAACGATTATTGCAAGATTGACCGTCAGAATTCCAACCGGCTGCCCGATCAGGTGCAAAATGATAAGTGTCATGAAAATCGCACTCAAACCTGTAACACAGGATCCAAGGGCAATCATCATGGACCTATAAATCCAGGCAATCAGGCCGACAAACACCAGAAGCGCAAGTGTGCTGAAGATCTTTGCATCCTGAACCAAATTCTGCCTTATCTGTTCCGCGATATAGGGCATGCCTGACAGATTTATCCTGACGATCCCCGGAGAAGTTTCATATTGGGTCGCGATTTCCTCGATCGCGTTCACGGTCAGGGACAGATCTTCCCCTGATAAAAATAGAAATACAAAACTGGTCGTTTCCTTGTCATCCAGAAGAAGGGGACGCCAAAATGGGCTTTTGCGTGCCTTGCTGACCGAAGCGGGGCCATTGGAAAGAGAAAGAACCCGTGTTATCTCCGGTAGCGCTTCAAGTGTTTCAGAAAGACCCTGAACTGATCGATAATAGGGATCTGCAAAGATATTCTGTCCCTCAATACTGAGCAGCATAAATTCATCAGATGGAAATAATGCACTGATCTTTTCCGCCTCAATCGCAGCGGGATCCTTGCTTCCAAAAAAGAAGTCCGGAGAAATTTTCGGTTTCAAGTCCACAATGGAAACAAAGAGGACACAAAGGAGAGATGCGAATATTGCGACAGCGGCCAACTTCACCTTTGCTGCTTTTTTGCCCTCTGTTATCATTCGCATCTCTTTCAGACTTCCCGCCCCGGAGGATCAACAAATTGGAGACTACCCCGTTTTCAGACGAAGAATATGCCCTTATTAAAAAAATTGAAGAGCATAATTTTCAATCCGTTCCGGCTTTAAGAACGATAGAGCTGGATGGATGGATTATCCGATTGTCTGATGGACGCACAAAAAGATCCAACTCCGTGAATTTCTGCGGCCCAGGACAACAGATCGCTTCTGACAAAATCGCAAAATGCGAAGCTTACTTTCGTGGCGCCGGAATTCCCGCCTGTTTTCGAAATACACCTTTGATGCACCCCGAAAACTGTCAAGAGATACTTGGCCAAAAAGGATACAGGGAGTTTGGTCATACGGACGCCATGATCCTTGATATTTCAGCCCCTCTCCCCTCCCCTGACAGTCGCGTAAAACTGGAGGACCAGTTATCAGAAAGCTGGCTGGAAGCCCATGCGAGAATTAAGAACCTGACAGAAGAAGAGAAACTGGGCCTTAAAAAGACCCTTCAGTCTATTAGCTTGCCAATGATCTATGCCAGTCTCGATATTGGCGGGACAATTGCAGCGATAGGACAAGGGGTTCTTTCTTCCGACCTTGTTGGGCTGTTTGATTTTATGACTGATCCCGACTTTAAAAGGCAGGGTTTGGCCATGAATGTGGCAAACAGCATTTTACAGGCATCCCAAAAAAAGGGGGTGGAAATTGCCTATCTCCAGGTCGAACAGAAAAATATCGGCGCGAAGAAATTCTGGGCTTCTGTCGGTTTCAACACGAAGCTCTATACCTACTCTTACTCTATGCGAACAGGTACTTAATCCCGCGCCAGCCAGATGTCCTTTTCATCAAAAAAGAGTTCGTCGCAATTTTCGCCTTCACCGCCGCGGTCAACAACGAGAAAGTCACTGACCCTGTCCAGCGCAAGAACTGGATGATGCCAGGTTCCTGCATGATAATTGACACCCTGATCCCCTTCAGCATGGAAGGCTACAAGGTCATCAGCTGTAACTGTCTCCCCGGCTTTTGCAACCAGGATCAGATAGGGTCTTCCGTTCATTGGAATAAATGCCTGGCTGCCCAGCGGATGCCGTTCCACCATCGTCACGTTTAACGGATATTCAAGTGGTGTCGCCCTGAATATATTAATTAACGCACGCCCTTCCTTCAGAAGTTCAACCCTTGCAAGATCGTGATAACGTTCTGTCGATCCGTTATTGATGAGAAAATGATCATTTTCGCGGACACTGATGACATCCCCATAAGGGGCAAAGGCTTCTTTTGTCAGGGCATGGATTTTTAGCATCATAATATCGGATTATCTTTCGATTTTACCAAACAGCCGAAGACGGCTAATTCCTCCATCAGGGATGATGTTCAGGCGAACATGGGTAATCGGCCCGAGATCCTGAACTTCATCCTCAAATTTATGGATCGCATCCATGGAGAGCTTTTGTTCCGGCAGTAAAGTTCGCCAGAACATGCTTTGCGTAATGATAGACTGTTCTGTTCCGCCTGTCATATAGGCGGCCTGAATTGTACAGCCTTCCGGGAAATTTCCTTTAAAATGGGCTGTATCCACTTCTACACTTGAGACAGTCCCCGGATGCCCGAGCTGAATGATTGCCCAGTCATTCCCGGGTTCTCTGCGGCGGCGGGTTTCCCACCCATCCCCCATATTTACTCCCCGTCCAGGGGCCAGAATATTACTGGGAGATCCGTAATGTGCGTTATTGGCGGCAATCCCCCTTCCGCCATTGACCAAAGCGGCAAGATCAACAATCTCGTCCGGATCGCGTTTCTTCCAGTTGCAGTTAATCTCCCCATAAACACGCAAACGCGCGACACCGCCATCGGGATAAATATTCAAGCGAAGATGGCTCCAGGTGTCGCTGCTTTGAACAGCAACAAGGTGGTGACTATCTGCGCCAAGTGTGACTGACGGGACAATTTCCGTCCAGTTTGTTGTTTCATCCGGGTCGCCGTCACAATTGCAAGCGTCCAGAGAGGCAGCTGGCGGGAAGTTTCCTGTGAAATGGCTGGTATCGATATTCACACCATGAACAACGCCTGGAAGACCAAGCCTGATGATGCAATGATCATATCCTTCCCCCCTTTTGCGGCGACTTTCCCAGCCATCCATCCACTTGCCGTTATCATCATATTTATCATCAATAAAGACAGGATCTTTCGGATCAATCAGACGGGATTTATCTGCAAAAAAATCATCCGTTGC
>JAKSCD010000167.1 GCA_022360775.1 Sneathiellales bacterium
CCCAGCCTTCAAATCCTCACGGACAATCCAGTTAGGGATCATGATAATGCCCTGATGAGAAAGCGCTGAAACACGCAGAAAATTTAAGCTGTTCGCACTTATTGAACCTGAAATCGGAACCGATAGCCTGTTTGCATCCTTCGCAAAATCCCAGGTATTTTTTTCCGATCCGACTCGGAAGGACAGACAATTGTGAGCTTCCAGTGCCTGCGGGTTTTCAGGCATTCCATGTTTCTCTAGATATTCCGGGCTTGCGCACAGAAGCGATCTACTACTTGTGATTTTCCGCGCGATCAATTGCGAATCCGGGAGCTCACCAAAGCGAATGGCTAAATCCATCGCATTATCAACGACATCTATTCTGTTTGAATTGGTAAAAAGCCTAATCTTTATGTCTGGAAAGCGCGCAAGGAAAACCGGTAAAACCGGCGCGATAAAGGAAACCGCAAAGTCGGCTTCCGCAGTAACTTTCAAAACACCTGACGGTTTTTCGGTTAGTCTTTGGACCGCAGTTCTTGCTTGCTCAACATCAAATGTAATGCGCTGCGCATGTTGAAAATAAATCTCGCCGGCTTCGGTGAGTTGCTGCTTTCGTGTCGTCCGCTGGAAAAGACGCGTGCCAAGCTCCTCCTCAAGATTGGATATCTGCCGTGATACCGAAGAAGGCGTACATCCGAAGAGCCGGGCCGCTGAAGAGAAACTGCCCTCTTCCACAACATGAACAAAGAGTTTCAGAGATTCTATTGACGTCATTTGTGCATTTTTCGCATAAATCCTATTCCAATCAAACCATTTAAAACCAAATTGGACTAATTAATTTTGAAGTCTCTTCACAATTAAAGGAAAGACTGATGTCACAAACGGTTTTAATTACTGGCAGCTCCACAGGCTTCGGACGGGACACTGCCGAAACACTATCGAAAGAGGGATATAAAATATATGCATCCATGCGCGACCCTGCAGGGCGAAATAATACCCATGCAAATGTCCTTAAAGATCAAGGCATTAACGTTATTGAGCTGGATGTTACCAAGGCAGCCTCCATCGAAAATGCAGTGAACATCATTGAAGAGGAAGAAGGTCAGCTGGATATCCTGATCAATAATGCAGGTGTGGCTGCCGCTGGAATTTCAGAAGCTTTTACAGACAAACAGGTTCAGGAACTTTTCGACGTCAACGTGCTCGGTGTCCATAGAACAACACGTGCTGTTCTGCCGTTGATGAGAAAGCAAAAAACTGGCTTGATCATCAATATAGGGTCCATATTGGGACGCGTTACTTTCCCGTTCTTTGGTCTTTACGGAGCCAGTAAATTTGCAATAGAAGCCTTGACAGAAGGCCTGCGTTACGAACTCTCGCAGTCCGGAATTGAAGTCTCTCTTCTTCAGCCAAGCGCCTATCCCACCCAGATGTATGGCAGTGCAATTTCACCTGAAGATTTAGAGCGTGCTGAAGGATATGGCGAAATCGGGAAAATTCCCGCGGCAATGTTTGACCAGTTCATGGAAATCTTCCAATCTACAGAAAGTCCAAATCCGCATGATGTCGCGGAAACAATCTTGAACATCATTAATGCACCCGCAGGAAACCGCCCGTTGAGAACCGTAGTCGGCTCCAGCTTTGGAGCAGAGAAAGTGAATGAGGCGACCGATCCTATCCAGCGCCAATGCCTGGAGGGACTTGGTCTTGGATTTCTCGATACAGTAAAACTGGATTAATCATTTCCCGAACATTTTTTATTTGAAATAACACCGCGCACAAAAAAACCTGAAACTCTTCCGAGTTTCAGGTTTCACAACTTTCGCAAAGACATCCGCTCAATCAGAGCACGCAATGCTTGGCAAAATCTGTCGCTTCATTTGCAGACCAGTCACCTTTCGGTTTTTCTTTCATGGCTTCACACCATTCCTTGCTTCCAACTTCTGGAGAGCATGCAGAAAGAAGAGCAGCGATACCAGCAAGAGCGACGATACCTGCCATGGATTTTGTAAGTTTTTTCATTGACGCCTCCATAGAAAAAGGGCGTGAAATCAACTCACGCCCTTAGAGTTCTTATTTGCTTTCTACAGTGATTGTCGCACGGCGGTTTTCCTGCTTGCGAACACCATCTTTTGTTGGAACGCCAAGACGGTCTTCACCGTAACTGCGCATGACAACATTCTTTGGATCAAGCCCCATATCCATTGCAGTGATCGCCAGAGCTTCAGAACGGCGTGTTGACAGTTCTTTGTTATAAGCGGCAGAACCTGAAGTATCTGTATAGCCTGCGATTGTTACGCGAGGACGCTTGAAGTT
The DNA here is from genome assembly GCA_022360775.1 of Sneathiellales bacterium. GTDB lineage: Bacteria > Pseudomonadota > Alphaproteobacteria > Sneathiellales > Sneathiellaceae > Sneathiella. Next base: position 2,296 of record JAKSCD010000167.1, read on the forward strand.
TGAAACATAGGCAATTGCTTCTTTGATCTTGCCATTGGCACCTGCCAGCGTTTTAACACTATCGAAGTGGAAATAGACTTCCCAGCTTTTTGCTTCAGCCATTTTTGGTTTTGGTGCTGGCGCCGGAGCCGCTGGTTTGGCGACCATCATGGCTTTATCAACTTCACCCATGGCAGCAATAAATGCGTCACGGCACGCGGCAATATGATCAGGCTGGAAGTTTTCTTCCTGTTCCTGGACCCAGCAATCAAAGCTGGTCTGCGCCCGTGCGAGCTGTGCAGTGGCTTTATCCTTTGCTGTGCTGTTTAAAGCCTCTAGCAGACGGCCATGTGCGCCGTTCATAACAGCCTGACGGTCAGATGGAATTTTCCAGTTCCGCGGATCATAGGGAGCTACATTTGCACCGGTTGCGGCAACCATTGCTTTTTCAGCAAAACGATCAGAATCTTTATAGTCGCCTTCGCCATATTCACCTTTAGATAGTGTAATATAATCTGCATAAAGCGCTTTGTTAAATGCGGAGCCAGAGGCATCCATCATTTCTGCTTCACCCAATTTGCCGCCACATGCAGCCAGTGTCACGGAAGCCGCTCCAAGAACGGCGAGGGTAACTACATTCTTCATATCTCTCCCCTAACATCTAGTAGGTTTGCTTAAATACACCTTAAAGCGGCTTGCATGACATCTTTCTGAAAGAAACAAAAAAACGCGAACCGCGACCAATACCCAAATAAAGTCAATTCTTATTAATAGAAGTTACAATGACTTTAGTTAGAATAAAATACCTAATTGACAACAGGAGTCGATGAACAGTGACATAATTGAATCAGTTTTACATACCGCCGCATCCTACAGAACCAATGGTTTCAGGATAAATCCCGGTTGTTCTAGATTTACGGGAATTCCAGCCCGTTCCTCCATATTCAAAGAATCACTGATAAGTTGGGCGCGCCGCAAATGCTCCGCCGCCGGCCGCTCCCCAGGGTCCTTTGCTGGAAATCACAATCCACCTAAAAGGGTATCGGCTTTTCTGGCTGAATTCGACATCCGCACCACGCTTGATCGTCACGACCATAAGACCTTTTGCAGAACTCTTTTCCAGGTTACACCGAACAGCCTTGGCCGGAAAAAGCATACGCGTGGGAACCTCACCCGAGACACGATGGCGTTTTATAACTCCTGATCTGGAAAGGAGATAGCAATCGCCTGAAAACATCTGGCCTGCTTCTCCTTTTACAGAAAGCTCAAGCATCGTTTGCGCATAAGCTGAGACAGCCACCATACAAAATAACGGCACACAACTTATGGATAAAAAAAATCCTGCCAGTTTTCTCATAGGGAAAACATATAGCAGGATTTCTTAATTCTTTCGAAAGCTTTAACTTAAGACACAGCAGGCAAATCAAAATCGAGGATCGTCATATGAAACGCGAAAGACACTTCGCCTTCATCTTCATCGCGATAGACGACACCAATAAACTCATCACCAAGCATAACCTCTGCGGTACCATCTGACGGCCGACGTTCCTTGACAATAAATGCCTCATTTTCAAATTTTTCCCGAAGATAGCGTTGCACACGCAGGGCTTCTGATCTGGTCATTTTTTCGGCTCCGGGTTTTAGAGAAGTTCAAGGCTATCGGCAATCGGGCCCTTCATGCCCTGCCGAACCACGCATTTGACTTTGCTGTCAACGCCAAAATTCTCAAGATCGATTTCGGAACGCTCAAGCATATTGATGTGAATAAAGACATCTGCCCCTCCGTTTTCCGGAGAAACAAATCCATATTTATGCTCAGGAACAAAGGTCGTCACAACGCCTTCAATTTCCACGTCCATCCCGACCGGACCTGCAGAAGCTCCGTCTTCCGGCTCATAAATCGCTGAAACCTGTGGTCCTCTGTCACCTTCTGAAAGATCACATACAATACGCATACCTTCGGCAAAATCTGTATAGGAAGTATCCTGGAGAACAGAAATATGGATAAAGGCGTCAGGTGACCCATCAGAGGGGGAAACAAAGCCAAACCCCTTGGCTTCATCAAAGAACTTAACAGTTGCCGCTATTTTTTTGCGAACAACCTTGGAAGATTTGCGATCATTCATCCGTTACGGACCTCATTGGTAAAATATCCCCTTGCAATACATAAAAAAGGGGTAAAGCTCAACGTTTTCCGACAAATTGACCTGTAAATCTCAAAAAGAAGTTACTTTTCAGCAGCATTTTCTGCTTTGCTCTGCCAAACTAACAATCAGTCCGGCTGAAAACACATTTTTCAATAAGCCTTGTGATCTCCGGTCGCAATCCGAGTGTTCCGGCGTAGGACACACGAATTCCTTCATCCTCATATTCAGACTTCGCCTCTTCAATGAGTTGGGGAATATCTTCAGTAACATGCGGCCCTTCAGCAGCGAACATCCCGACGACGATAATATGTTTCAGATCATTTGAGGGTTTCTTTTTCCTTTCCAGCCGGATGGAAGAAAAGACCGGCTCGGTTTCCAAAAACACAGGGCGGATATCCAATTGGTGTTTCCTCCTGATATTTTCAGCCGCCTCCAGACACGTTTGCTGTGCGGCTTCTGATCTCGGGGATCCATGTGCAAGCAAAACAGGCAGGCATTCGTTGATAAGAACTTTGTTTTCCATGCAAAATTCCTCAATCATGCTCTGAATAACGTCTCCAATTTCCGGATCTGACCCTAAAGGGGGGCCATAAAAAACTTCCGATGGCGACAACTGTGACTGATTTATTTTCTGATTCACCCGCTCGGGAACCTTCTCCTGAACAAAATATCCGTCACTCATGAAGAAAGGGACGACAAAAAGAGGCTCTTCACCGAATTGCAACTCTTCATTTTCCTTTTTCAAAAAATCCACATAGATCCTTTTAAACAGCCCTGTTTTTGCGATCTTTTCTGCATGCATATGCAGCGACTGCTCTGCCTTCTGATCTTTCGAAGAGCCATGCCCGACAAGGAAAAGGGATTTATCTGCTAAAGGGGAGTTCATATCTGTCAGGGTCCTCATTAGGTTTCGCCCTCAATATTGACTTTGGCCACGATAGAAACAAGAGACTGAGGGGAACTATTTTCATCCACTTACCGGTTTTTGATTCTGCATAGTGGAACACCGGCACCTGAGCATTCGAGAAAAACATGCTGATTTTTTCTTACTTTGCGAGTAAAAATCGAAATTACGCAACTGCTTACTGGTAAAATGGCCGGCCATAGCGGAAATAACACTGTTTTGTTTCCACCTGCGGGAACATCGTGTTGAAAAGAAAAATAAACCGTGCTTAAGTTGGCTCAATTGTTCAAGAAGAAACAAAATTCGGTAAGACACAAGGGAGAATATTGAATGTTTAAAAAGACACTGCTGACTGTTGCAGCAGCTTCTACCGCTGCGGGCTTTGCTTTCAGCGCACAGGCTGCGGATATGGTAGACGGCCCCAAAGTAAACTGGAACCTTTCCGTTTGGGGTAAGCCTCGTGCCTTTACGGCGGGTATTGAAACCCTCCGCGATATGGCTGACAAACGTACAGGCGGAAAATCCAAAATTAAAATCCACTATGGTGCAGCTCTATCCAAATCTCGCGAAAATCTGGATGGCATCAAACTTGGCGCATTCCAGATGGCCATGTTCTGCTCACCTTATCACCCGGCCAAAAATCCAACCCTGACCGGTCTGGATCTTCCTTTCCTGCCATTCCCGAACCTTCGCGTTCAGGCTGCCGTGCATGATGCCTATTATCAGCATCCTGCCGTTGTAAAAGATCTTGCACGCTGGGATGCTTATCTCCTGATGAGTTCCTTGCTGCCGCAATATGAGTTTACCGGCGTTGGCAAACCACCCCGGACACTGGCAGACTGGAAAGGCAAGCGTGTTCGCGCTCTTGGCGGTATTGGTAAAGCAATGACCAAGCTTGGTGCGGTTCCAACAACAGTGACAGCTTCTGAAACCTACACGGCGCTTGAGCGCGGTACAGTTGAAGCGGCATCCTTCCCGTTCACATATGCTCATGTTGCCTATAAACTGACAGATGTCGGCAAATGGTACACAGCCAACCTGTCTCCAGGTGCTGTAAACTGCCCGGTTGTTGTGAATGTTCCTGCCTGGAAATCACTGCCAGAGCAATATCGCAAACTTCTGCTGGACGCTAAAGGCCCAGCCTATGACGCGCTGATTTCAGCTTATGAAAAAGCGGATGCGAAAAACTTCCCAATGATGAAGGAAAAAGGTCTCGAAGCGATTAACTACAGCGACGAAGAGCTTGCGGCCTTCCGTGAAGCTGGTGCGAAACCAGTTTGGGATGATTGGCTGAAAGGCATGAAAGAGCAAGGTCTTCCTGGTCAGGAATTGCTTGACCTGATTATGGCCACAGCTCAAAAAGCTTCCAAATAAATCAGAGATAACGAGGGCCTGATTTCCAAATCAGGCCCTCCTTTTATGGAAGTCTCATTATGATCACACAAACAGCTGCATCAGGTCCTCCTCCCAAAGGAGCGCTTGCTGCTTTCGATCGCATTTATTCCAAATTTGAGAATCTGCTGAACGCCTTTTCAGCTATCGCCATTTTCGGTGTCATGCTTCTCGGGGTTACACAGGTTCTTGGTAGAAAATTCTTCAATATTCCAATACCCGGCTATATCGATTTCATTGAGCAGAGCATGGTTGTCTTTGCTTTTTTTGGTATCGCGTATTGTCAGCGTTTGGGTGGGCATGTCCGTATGGATCTGTTCATGGCGAGGTTCAAGGGAAGAACTCTCTATTTCTTTGAGGCGCTGGCAACATTAATCGGCCTGTTTGTTATAACAACATTGATTGAATCAAGCTGGCTGCATTTTATGCGCGCCTATGAATTTGGCGATTCAACAATCGATATTCAGCTGCCGATCTGGCCAGCGAAACTCATTATTCCACTTTCCTTTGCTGTTCTCTGGGTCCGTTTTGCTGTTCAGACCATTGGATTTACGCGACTGTTTATTTTCCCGGGCGCAGAGGTAATTGCAGTACCGGTTATCGAGGACGTGGAAGAACAAGCACGGCATGAAATTGCTGATGCACTTGGTGAAGAAGCAGCAGCAAATGCAAAATTTGACGAAACCTACCGCACAAAAAATCAGAACAAAAGTGGAGGTACTGAGTAATGGAACTTGATCCACTTGTAACCGGCATCATTGGTATGGGTGCCCTTATGGTTATGGTTTTCCTTGGCGTAAGGGTTTACATCGCCGCAACTATCGTTGGCATGCTCGGAATCGTATCGATCATAGGCTGGCAGGCCGGAACCGGCATTGTGGGAACAATTCCCCATTCCAAGGCAACGCTATATTCATTGAGCGTCCTGCCGATGTTTATCCTTATCGGTTATCTCGCCTTTCATGCTGGCATCACAACCGCCGCATTTGATGCTGCGAAGAAATGGTTTGGCTGGGTCCCCGGAGGCCTGGCTGTTGCGACCGTTTTTGCAGCCGGTGGTTTTGCCGCAGTCTCCGGGGCGAGTACGGCAACAGCCGCTGTTTTCAGCCGCGTTGCTATTCCGGAGATGCTAAGTGCAGGCTATGACAAACGTCTGGCCGCTGGCGTTGTTGCTGCTGGCGGAACACTGGCGTCCCTGATCCCGCCAAGCGCCATTCTGGTGATTTATGCGATTATCGTGGAACAGTCTGTTGGCGCTCTGCTTCTGGCTGGCTTCATTCCCGGTATTGTCTCTGCTCTTATCTATGCCTTTATCATCATGGGGCGGGCAACAGCTAATCCGGAACTGGGGCCCCCAGTTCGCGGCTTTACAATGACCGAACGGTTTAAATCCCTTCCGGGAACCCTTCCCATTGTTGCGGTGATCGGCATTATCTTCAGTGCCATTTATGGTGGCTGGGCGACGCCAACAGAAGCCGGTGCACTGGGTGCGTTTGTGGTCTTCATTCTAGCCTTGCTGCATGGTATGCGGACGAAAGCTCTTAAAGAAGCTCTGTTTGAAACGGCGAAACTCACCGTGATGATTTTCTCGATCATCTGGGGTGTGCTTGTCTTCGTTCGCTTCCTGGGCTTCTCCGGCCTGCCGGAGGCATTTGCCGAATGGATCCTTGGTCTGCCCCTTCCCCCAACCCTGATCATTGTTTTGATCCTCTGCGGGTATGCCATTCTGGGCATGTTCATGGATGCCATCGGTATGCTGCTTCTGACGCTGCCGGTTGTCTATCCTGCAGTTATCGGACTTGGATATGATCCGATCTGGTTTGGTATCATCGTCGTGAAGATGGTGGAGATCTGCCTGATTACACCGCCGATTGGATTGAACTGTTATGTAGTGAACGGGGTCAGGCCCGATATACCGCTTGCGGATGTCTTCCGCGGTATCGGTCCTTTCTTTATCGCGGATGTCGTGACGGTCGCTCTCTTTATTGCTTTCCCATCACTTATCCTGTGGTTGCCACAGCAAATGCTGAATTAACAGAAACCTGTTTTTCCTGCAAAACGCCCGGTTTTTTCCGGGCGTTTTTTATTGCGCTCACCTCTTGCACTGCCAGAACAACTCGGGCACTCTTAGGGCATAAGAAATAATAAAAATAAATAGGAGAAAATCCATGGACTTCGCATTGTCCGATGAGCAGGAAGCCATTCGCGAAAATGTAGCCGGTTTATGTAGCCGCTTTGATGACGAATACTGGCGTGATCGGGATATTACAGGGGCCTTTCCTGATGACTTTCATAAAGCAATGGCTGATGCTGGCTGGCTGGGGATTACCATGCCGGAAGAATATGGTGGTGCTGGACTGGGTGTAACTGAAGCGGCCCTTATGATGCATGAGGTTGCGAAATCCTCAGGTGGTATGTCGGCAGCTTCTGCAATTCATATTAACATTTTTGGCCCTCATCCCATTGTCGTCTTCGGCAATAAAGAACAGAAGGATCGTTTTCTTCCTCCTCTTATTAAAGGAGAGATCAAGTCCTGCTTTGGTGTCACGGAACCCAATGCGGGCCTGAACACCACAAGCCTGCAAACCCGGGCGGTAAAAGACGGCGACAAATATATCGCCAACGGCCAGAAGATGTGGACCACCACAGGGCAGGAAGCCGACAAGATCATGCTTCTCGCGCGGACCACTCCCCGGGAAGACTGCAAGCGGGCGACAGACGGCCTCTCTCTCTTCTTTACCGACCTGAACCGTGACTATTGCGATGTTCGTGTGATCGATAAAATGGGACGGAAATCAGTCGATTCCAACGAGGTTTTCATCAAAGACCTGCCGATCCCGGAGGAGGATCTGATCGGGGAGGAAGGAAAAGGGTTCTATTATCTCCTGCATAGCCTCAATCCAGAGCGTGTGCTGGTCGGCGTCGAAGGAGTTGGCCTTGGCATCAATGCCCTGCAACGCGCTGCAAAATATGCTGCTGAAAGGGAAGTCTTTGGCCGTCCGATTGGTCAAAACCAGGGCATCCAGCATCCCCTTGCCGAGAACTGGATGGAACTGGAAGCAGCCCTTCTGATGGCCATGAAAGCAGCTTATGTCTATGATACCGGCGGCGATGCCGGCACTTATGCCAATGCTGCGAAATATCTTGGTGGTGAAGCCGGGTTTAAAGCCTGCACACAGGCGGTGATGACCCATGGCGGCGTGGGCTACGCCAAGGAATTTACTGTCGAGAGGCTGATGCGCGAGGTCATGATTTGTCGCATAGCGCCAGTGAGCCCGCAGTTAATCCTTTGCTATATCGCAGAAAAGGCACTTGGCCTGCCAAAATCCTACTAGGATGCCCGCTATGCATATCCGGGATTTCGCAAAAACGACACCTGACAAACCGGCCATTATTATGGCCGGTAGCGGCGAGAGCATCTCTTACAAGGAGCTGGATGAACGGTCTAATCGTATCGCCCAGTATTTAAGGGCTGCAGGTCTTCAGATCGGTGACCATATCGCTTTTCAGCTTGAAAATAATCCGCGCTTTCTGGAAATCTGCTGGGGTGCGCATCGCGCCGGGCTTTACTATACAGCACTCTCATCCAGGCTGGCAGCTGACGAGACAGCGTATATTATCAATGATTGCGGCGCCCGGATTTTTATTACCTCCTTTTCTAAAAAGGACCTTGCCGAAGATCTTGACGGCAAAATTCCGAATGTTGAACAATGCCTGATGCTGGATGGTCTGATCGATGGATTTTCGTCTCTGGAAGAGGCGATCGCCCCCTATCCCGCCACACCGCTTGAGGATGAATGCGAAGGCTCTGACATGCTGTATTCTTCCGGTACAACAGGCAAGCCCAAAGGGATCAAGCCAAAAGAGATTGGCCTGCCCATTGGTTCAGAAGATAATCTGGTTAATGTGCTGAAGGCATTGTATGGCTTTGGCGGTGATATCCGGTATCTTTCCCCTGCACCGCTCTATCATGCGGCCCCCTTGCGTTATAACATGCGCGTTCAGAGGTTTGGCGGTACATGCATCATCATGGAACATTTTGACGAAGTCGGTTATCTGGAACTGGTTGAAAAATACCAGGCCACACATAGCCAGCTGGTTCCGACCATGTTCATTCGCATGCTGAAACTGCCGGATCCAATCCGTTTGCAATATGATGTGAGCAGCCTGAAATTTGCCATTCATGCTGCAGCCCCCTGCCCGAAGGATGTTAAATACAAAATGCTCGACTGGTGGGGACCGATCATTCACGAATATTATGGAGGCACCGAAGGAAATGGCTATTGTACCATTTCACCTGAGGAATGGCTGGAGCATCCAGGATCAGTCGGACGTGCGGTTATAGGCAAAATTCATATTGCTGATGAAAAGGAAGAAGATCTGCCCATTGGCGAAACCGGTACGGTTTATTTTTCGGACGGGAAGGATTTTGACTATCACAATGATCCGGAACGGACGAAAGAAAGCTATAACTCCAAAGGCTGGAGTACACTCGGCGACGTCGGCTATATGGATGAAGATGGCTTCCTGTATCTGACGGATCGCAAAAGCTATATGATCATTTCAGGAGGTGTGAATATCTATCCTCAGGAAGTGGAAGACCTGCTGCTGACCCATCCCAAAGTCTATGATGCGGCTGTTTTCGGCGTTCCCAATGATGACTTTGGTGAAGAGGTGAAAGCGGTTATACAGCCGGTAGATTTTGACGATCACGGGCCGGAGATGGAAGCAGAGCTTATCGAATTTTGCCGCACTTCCATCAGTCATATCAAATGTCCCAGATCAATTGATTTCGAGAGAGAACTCCCCCGTCATCCGACAGGTAAACTCTATAAACGGCTCTTGAAAGATCGATACTGGCCCTAAATCCGGGCGCAGAAAAATCTGCGCCCTTTATCGTCAGGAGGCCAAACGCTGTTCTGACTTAAACTGTGTCATATTGTAAAGAGTTTGAAGCGCAGCCTCAGCCGCTTCTTCTCCTTTTAAAACAAAATGATTACGATAAAAGTCCATATGGGCCGGAACTTCCTGGAAATTATGGGGCGTTAGCACAACCGAAAGAACAGGAACACCTGTATCCAGTTGAACCCGCATCATCCCTTCCAGCACTGTACCTGCAACAAAATCATGCCGGTAAATGCCGCCATCGACGATCAGACCTGTCGCCATAATCAGGTCATACGAGCCGGACTGTGCAAGCTTTTGTGCCATCAGCGGAATTTCAAGACTGCCCGGAACATCAAAAACATGGATATTCGCGCTATCAATCCCGTTAGAGGTCAAAAATCCCGAAAAGGAAATACTGGCTTTTGAAACAATATCAATATGCCAGTTCGCCTGGATAACAGCAATTTTCGGGTTTGAGTTTTTGACCTGGGACAGGACATCGGCGGATTGCTTGGATTTTTTTGTCATTTCTTTGCCTTTGTTCAAGTTGTTATCAAAAACTCAAGGCAAGAAACAACAGCATGCAGCAGACACAACCGGCCTGCTGATTCCTGTGAAATGTTCTCTTCCATCCGGACTATAACCGTCGGCTCTGGAATTGCACCAGATCTGCTGACCCTGCCAAAGACAGGCGCTCGCGGGCTTAAACAACTGTTCTTACCGCCGGTAGGGACTTCCACCCTGCCCTGAGAACATTGCATTCAAAGATGCAATATCACCGAGGATCATGTCACATTCAGTCAGGAAAATCAACGAAGAGCGTTTTAAGAAAGCGCTTCTCTCAGGTCCGCGAGACTAATAGGTTTGGTATAGCTCTGTACGGATGCAAGTCCCCTTGCACTCCCAATGGTCTTGGCAAAATCCACATAATGAGGGTTATAACCCGTTACGACCATGATCTTCGCGTTGCAGCCTTGTTCAGCAAGCCAGTTAACAAGCTCGATGCCTTCTACACCGGGCATAACCATGTCTAGGATAATGACCGTGGGATCAAAATTAAGGAAAGCTTCTTTAAAAACATCGGCCTGGTCGGTGACCTGCACTTCATAGCCCAGGCCCTCGGCGACCTGCCGGACAAAATCGGCGAACATTTTTTCGTCGTCGATAATTAATGCGCGCTTTTCACTCATTGCCTAGACGTCAATCTTTCCGTAATTTCTCCCAAACATACATATACAAAAACCGGGAGCCTTTCTTGCAGCAAGAAGAATTCACTAAAATCCTAAAAGAAGCAATTAATTATAATCAACTTGAGCGCTATTTTTTATCTGAAACCGGCGATATCGAAAGTGCACAAAGCCACTATGAGCTTCGACCGGACCTTGAATCGGTTGAAAAAGATAAAGCTTCGGACGGGGGCATCAAACTTTCTCATGCACAAAGACGTATGCTCATCGTTCTGGTTGCGTTATGGGACGGGCGCCACGCGGACCGTGTTTTTGAGGAAGGAATGGGAAGTCTGGCCAGAACGATTCACTCAATGGATCGTGAAAACAGAGAGCTTTTCGCCGATCTGATTGTCACTTATCCAGGCTGGGGAAATTAAGTTAAAGGCAAGATTTACTGATGCTCGACATTTCTATAAATCATGCCCGTGAGTTGATCTTCCGTGTAGGGTTTTGAAAGAATATCATCCATCCCGGCCTCAAGAAATCTCCTGTGCCGATCCGCAAATGCTTCGGCTGTCAGTCCAATTATTCGCAAATTTTTTCCCATAGGCATCTGACGAATGCGTCGGGTTGCTTCCTCTCCATCCATAACGGGCATATGGATATCCGTAATTAAAAGATCCGGTTGTTTTTCTGCAACAGCCTGCACTGCCTTTTTCCCGTTATCGACGAGAAGAACAGAATGCCCTGCTTTTTCAAGAAACGCCCTGATAATCATCGCGTTCACCTCGTTATCCTCCGCCACAAGTATATTCAAGGGACGCGATCCAGATTTGATAGGGGTCGTTGGAGCGGTCTCCTCAAGGGGTATTTCCGATGCAGGCACAGGGTGAAAGGGAAGGCGAAGATCAAACCTCGTCCCATGCCCTTTTTCGCTTTTGACAGAGATTTCACCTTGCAGTAAAGCAACCAGATTTTTGACGATGGCCAGCCCAAGCCCGGTTCCTCCGTGACGACGTGTTATGGTTTCGTCTTCCTGGCTAAATGCCTCGAATATGGTCGCCAGACGGTCGGGACGAATACCGGCTCCTGTATCCTCAACATATATTACCAGCCATATTTTACCGTCTCTTTTCGGCTCCTTGACCGAGACGCCCACAGTGACATGTCCAATTTCCGTGAATTTGATGGCATTACTTAACAAGTTCCACAAGATCTGCCTTAATTTGACAGGATCACCTTTCACATAGTCAGGGACCTCCGGGTCGAGAAGCATGTTCAGCTTCAATCCTTTCTGTTTGGCGAGACTGCGCAAGGCATCTGTCGAAGAAGTCAGGCAATTGGAAAGTTTGAAAGCTGTCTTTTCAATTTCCATTCGGCCTGCATCAATTTTGCTCATATCCAGAACATCATTGATAATTGCCAACAGGACCTGCCCGGAATTCTGCAGGATCCGCAAATGCTCTCTTTGATCCTTTTCTAGTCGGGTCTCTGCCATCAGTTGCGCTGTCCCCAGAATTCCGTTTAGAGGTGTTCGGATTTCATGACTTATTGTCGCAAGAAAGCTTGATTTCGCACGACTGGCTTTCTCGGCTTCCTTTTTCGCTTCCGTCAAACGCAATCGCCACCTTTTTAAGAGAATAAAAGCGCATCCCCAACTGAAAAGCAGGATGATCGCAATTGCCGAAGCAAGTAAAATCTGCAGATATTGTGACTTCAATCGTTGCTGGTCTGCGTTCGCCAGGGCTTCCTGCAATACCTGATTAAAAACCTCCATTCCCCTTGCATAGATGCGTTTGTTGTTTTCATATAGAGGACTGCTAAGCAGTTCTGATGCCTCCAGAACATTGCCCTCTCGCACATGCGAAAAAGCCTTCTCTTCTATTTCAACCAGAATTTCGTTTGCGGAGTTCGTTGCGAGAACACTCTCATTTGCATGGGTCTCGGGAACAAGAGCAGAGGCCGCCTCGATTGCTTTTCCCAGCTCAGGCTCATATTTCCTGTAGCGCTGTTCCCAAATTGCATCACCGGTCTGAGCGGCCATTCTTGCGGACATCGTCAGAACTTCATCAAGGTGAATGATCTCGCCTTGCAAATGTGACACCTCCAAGACCCATTCGCTATGAGACGTCTCGTCCCGGATACCGACTGAATAAATTGACCAGACAATCCATATCAGGCCGAAAAGCGTCATGACAAATGTGCTGAGGAAGACCACGAGCGGCAGATATTCCAGATCCAGCAAACTTTTATTCTTCAGCGACATCACTCTCCTTGGATAATTTCCCCCATTTCGAAAGCCACTTAGGGCACCAGATTTAAAGAGCAAACGAATAGTCAATGTGCCAACAAGAAAAAACTGGATGCTCCCCCTAAGAGCCTGTTAAGAAAAACACTATATTCATTGAAGGCGTCTTGATAGGACGCGTTCTGTGGCCCGTAATATGAAAGCCTGCTCATTATGATGGATTGGAACAAACTTCTTTCTACAAAAAGGCATAGCCAGGAGCTGGTCGAACCCATCTCAGCAGCGAGAAGCCCTTTTCACAAGGATCAGGACAGAATTGTTTTCTCATCCGCTTTCAGGCGCCTTCAGGATAAGACACAGGTTCACTCCCTCATCGAAAGTGATTATGTCCGAACCCGGCTCACCCACTCGATGGAAGTTGCGTCTGTTGGTCGATCACTGGGGGCTAACGCCGGGCAGATTGTTATTGATCGGCATTTAAAGGGAAGCAATTTTTCGCCTGCAGATTTTGGTCATATTGTCTCTGCCGCCTGCCTTGCCCACGATATCGGTAACCCGCCCTTTGGACATTTTGGCGAGGACACAATCAGACACTGGTTTCAAACCGGGCCTTTGGCTGAAGGTCATCTGGATGAGCTGACTGAGACTGAAAGAAATGATTTTCTGGAATTTGAGGGTAATGCCCAGGGGTTTCGTGTCCTGACAAAGTTGCAGAACTGGCGTCATAATGGCGGTCTGCGACTGACCTATGCTACACTGGGAACCTTCATGAAATATCCCAGGATTTCAAAAGTCGGCAATCTTGTCGAAGATGACTTTGCAGGCAAGAAATTTGGCATCATGCAGTCTGAAGAAGATCTTTTTAAAGAGATCGCATCGGAAATAGGTCTTTTGCAGCGCGGACATGAAAGCTATTGGTGCAGACACCCCCTCACCTATCTTGTCGAAGCCGCTGATGACATTTGTTATTCTGTTGTCGATATCGAAGATGGCTTCAAACTTGGACGTCTGGAGTTTTCTGAAACAGAAGATCTGATGCTCAGAATTTTGGGGAAAGCTCCGCACCGATATGGAGAGTTTAAGGACAAATCGGAGAAGATTTCCTATTTAAGGGCGAAATGTATTGGTCACCTCATTGGCGAAGTCTCGGATATTTTTGCGGATAATGAACAGGCGATTTTAGAGGGTCGCTACGAGGGTGACCTTCTTCATCATTCCTCAAATGCGACAATTTTCACGGAAATAGAGACCCTTTGCAAAAACTTTATCTTTAATCATCGTGAACGTATTCAGGCTGAACTCCGCGGATCTGAAATCCTGACTTCCATTCTGGATGCGCTTTTTGTCGCAAATCTTGAATTTGAAAGATCAAATCAGGATCGAACGAAATTGTCCCCGCGATCAAATGTTATTCTGAACATGTTTCCTGAAAAGGATCCCACCCTGTCCCGTTATGAATGGCTTCTGGAAATCACCGATTTCGTTTCCGGAATGACCGACTCTTTTGCTGTTCGGCAATTCAAGGACTTAAAGGGCTTTATCTGAAGAATAACTTATCATGGATGGAAATGCCTGTTTTCAATGGCATTTATTCAGGTGAATACTGTCTCTTTCGCTTTCCTTTTGATAGTCCGCGCTTGCCGGCAAGAACAAGTGCTGTTCCAAGGAATACTGCACCCGCGGCAATTAGCGTCTTGATTTCTAAAGATGAGCTTTTCAATAGCCCCAAAAAACTTGCTGTCTGTTCAAAGAGAAAGCCGAGCATCGGCAAAAAGACAACTGACGCAGTATAGCGAAATGCGCCGACCAATCGGATTGACCAGAAAACAAGAAACATTGCAGGTGCGCGAAGGATAATTCCAACGAGAACGCCAGATACCAGCAAAGGTAAATCAATTGCTTCAAAAGAAACGCCGGTTTGCACGAAACGGGTCAGTAGGAAAAACCCGGCCGTCACAAGAAGCACCGCGCCCGTAAATCGTGCCCGCGCACCAGGTGCATCACTGATGTTGTCTGGATGCCGCTCGGAGATGAGGGTAATTGCAGCCAGGCAGATCGCATTCAATATCATGAAACCGCCAACTATGCCGCGCATGTCCCCTTCAAGACCAAGGACAAGGAAGAGGATGGCAAAAAGCAGCAGAAAATGTCCTATACTTTCCAGATGGGTCACGCGTTTTCCGTATAAGAGCCAAACTGCCAACGCAATCACCGGCAGATTTAGCGTTCCGATCAATCCGGTTTCAAGTACAGAAACCCAACCCAGAACGACTGTAAATAACGAAGCGGACAGAACCCTGAGGACCCCAAGCACCCACGTGGAAGGACGTTTGAAGCTTGTCAGTTCAAACCGGCCTCGCCGACTCAAGGCTATCAGCGCTGCCCCGCCTGCACTCAGTTGAACAAAACTGAACATCCAAGGATCAAATTCAAACTTTAAAAGCAGAATTCGACTGACAACGCTAAGCAATGCCCAGCAGAGCATAGCTGCAAAAGTAATAAGAAAAGGCTTTGGCATGGGAAACCTGCTTCGTGAAATTCTTCACGCTTATCCCATGATTGATATAAAAAAATAATACCATATTTTCCTGTCATCTGTTACATATTTGTTTCATGAATTGGTCCGACTTACGTATATTTCTTGCAATTGCCCAGGAGGGCAGCCTTCGCCGAGCTGCGGAGAAACTTGGTGTTACTCAGCCAACCGTTGCAAGACGGTTGCACCAATTTGAGCAGGATATTGGACTTCGACTTTTCGAGCGAGATCACGACGGACATCGGTTGACGCCGGAAGGTGCCGGATTATTGCCCGACGCCCGTGTTGTTGAAAGTGCTGCACTTCGAGTGGAACAACGCTCCCTGGAGTTGGCAACCGGCAAAAACGAAATAGTCCGGGTAGCGGCTGGTCAAACCTCGGCAGCCGTTCTTTCACATGGACTTCATCTGATCAGCGGTGGTCCAACTATTGAACTATTCGTATCAGATGCTTTTTCACATCAAGAAAGTCCCGCCCCCGATGTTTTTCTCTATCATGGCCTACCGACTTCCGTCACTGGTGTGACGCGCCGCGTTGGATCCGTCAATGTTGCGGTTTATGGCGCTCAAACTTACAGTCATCACCGTGCGCTTCCTCTCTCCCTTTCCGAGCTCGCTATTTTACCATGGCTTGGGTTCACGTCTGAGCAGGAACACTATGTAACAATGAAATGGTTAAAGAACACGATGAGGGATCGCCCTCCTGTAGCACGGCTGGAGAATACCGACCTTATGGCCGCCGCCGCGGCCGCGGGTATCGGTGTCGCCGTCCTCCCGTGCTTTATGGGTGACTCGCATCAGGGTTTGGTACGTCTCTCGGGATTTATTGATACTTTACAAGCGGATTACTGGACACTGGTTCAACAGGATTTCTCCAACACCCCGGCAATTCGGAAAACCATCACCTGGATTGTTGAATGCTTTCGAACGCTCGAAATGGCAACGGTGGATACCTAAAAAGAATGGTGCCCGGACAAAGCAGCCGACTTGAAAGGCTCGCGACAAAGAGCCCCTGAGCCACCGACTCAATTTCGCCCAGTTTCCTCATTAACATTTTCTTATATTATTTTAGCAATTCTTAATTTAGTGCTAGATTGGTCTAAGATGAGGAGTCTGACCGCATGCATTACAAGGATCCGGAAATACAGGATCGAATTGCGCATCTATTTAGTAATATGGCGGTTCCTACCCGCATAGCGACCGCCGAAACGATCGCGCACGACTATGCTTCAGAGGCTCTTGAAGGAGATGATTTCCATCTCACTGATCTCCTCATCCGGTATCTGATAAATGATGTTGAACAACAGGTCCGGCTGGCAGTTGCCGAGGAAGTAAAATCCTATGCAAATCTTCCTCACGAAATTGCCTTGCATCTCGCCCTGGATGACGAAATGGTCTCGGATCCGATCATCCGTTATTCCATTGTTTTAACAGAACAGGATCTGATTAATGTCTTTGCCTGCGCTAGCCAGGCCAAGCAGGTGATCATCGCGCAGCGAGAAGGCATCTCGCCGCGACTAACGGAATTTATTGCGCAAAGAGGATGCCAGAATGCCGTTCAGGCCTGCCTTGAAAACCATACGGCACTGATTGAGGAAATCGGCTTCAACCAGATCCTTGTCCGTTATGCTCAGGAAGAGAAAGTTCATGAACTTGTTGTCCAGCGGCCGGAGCTGCCTGAGAGTACGGTCACCAAGCTTTGCTATCTGATTTCAGAAGATCTTAAAAACCAACTACTAGCAAAAACTGAAATTCCGAGAGAAATCTCCCGGCGGCTTATTGAAAATGCTCGCGAGAAAGCGCTTTCGGAGCAAGTAAAAGCGCGCGCACCGCTGGTGGAAAAACAAAAACTCTCAAAGACACTTCACATGGATGGAAGCCTGACAGCAACATTAATGCTCCGGATGCTGCTCAAGGACGATCTTGTGTTTTTCTCAACAGCAATGGCCGAGGTTTCCGGCATTTCCTATCGCAGGGTCAATGCACTGGTTGCTGACCGGGGGCCACTCGGATTAAAGCGCCTTTATGAAAAGTCCGGCCTGCCACATTACCTATATCCTGCTTTTAAAACCGCCTTGCAGGAACTGGTCAAAATCAGGGCTTTTAATCCACGTGCAACGCACCAGAACAAACAGCAAAGATTAGTCCAGAAAATAGCGAAAATATACAATCTGGAAGAGAATATATCCATGGAAAATCTGATGGAAAAACTTCTTCCCATACAGGAGCGTCCGCAAAAATGAAATTAGAAAAACACACTCACAAGATGCACTGCAAATTAAAAATACACATCGAAAATCAACCCATTGACGATTATACCATTACGATAATAACCCCAATATTTTTCTTCTATACTTGAATAAATCGAGGAGGTAGTTTCCTTTGTTTCTTAATTCAATTCACCCAGTGGTTGTTGCACGTCAATAATGGATGTCAGGAGCATATAAAATGCGAATATTGGTTGCTGACAAACATGATCTTTTCCGGCACGGGGTCGTGACCATTCTGCAAAGTCTCAACATGAGCAATTTTGACGTGGAGGAAGTGTCAGATTTTGAAAGCCTAGTCTCAACTCTTGCGAATGCGCCCTGCAAAATGGCCATTATCGGGATCAATGTTTTAGAGGGAAAAAACTATCAATCGCTTGCCGTCTTGAAAAGTGATTATCCAAATCTTGCCATTCTCGCTGTTGTCGAAAATCCGACCCCGCAGCTGGTTGATGAACTGCGAGCATACGGCCTTAATGGCATCATCGCCAAATCTGCGACTTCCGCTTCTTACATCAGCGCGTTGAAATCACTGATGCTGGGTGGAAATCATATTCCCATTACCACACAAAGGCGGATGGGCAATGCTCCGCTTTCAGGACGCGGTGCTTTCGCCAACGCCCTTACGAAACGTCAGGAAGAAGTCCTGTTGCTTCTAGCTGATGGTAAAAGCAACAAGGAAATTGCTGACTATCTCAGCCTGTCTGAAGGCACTGTAAAAGTTCACGTTACGGCTATTTTTAAAGCACTGGATGTCAAGAACAGGACGCAGGCGATGCTCTATGCACAGCGTCATAGAAATTAACAAGCCCCTTACTGGACATTCCTCCTAAGCCTTGCCAGAATACGGCGAAACCCTTCCCTGGGGCGCGCAACAAGAATAAGGCAGGCCTATGCCCATTGAAATCGATTATTACGGTAGTCTTTCCTCTCCATGGACCTATTTCGGACATCAGCGGATTTGCGAGCTTGCAAGAAAATACAACGCAAAAATCAATTTTTATCCTGTTGAATTTTCAGTTGTTTTCGCAGCTACTGGTGGCCTTCCCCTCCCCAAACGATCACCGGAGCGGCGCGCCTATCGTTACATGGAACTGAAAAGATGGAAGAAGAAGCTGAAGCTTCCTCTTAATCTGGATCCGAAATTCTTTCCTGTTCCCCATACCAAGGCCGCACTGATGTGCATGGCCGCAGAAAAAATGGGCGCTGATAATCTCGCTCTTGCAGGCAAATATCTTGATGCTGTCTGGAGCGAGGAAAAAGATATAACAGATGATCAGACCGTCATAGAAATTGCAAATAGTCTCGGGCTTAATGGTAATGCCCTGTTTGAAAAGGGTCAGACGCTTACAGATGAATATGAAAGCCTGGCTGATGAAGCGATCTCAAAAGGAATTTTCGGCGCCCCCAGCTATGTTATTGATGGCGAGATCTTCTGGGGTCAGGACCGAATGGAATTTGTAGAAGAAAAACTAAAAGAGGCAAATGAATGACACTGGATCCACAGGCAAAATGGGTACTGGATATTGCTGAGCAGGCAAAAGCCCCGCTGCTTGAAGATATGAGCGCAGAAGATGCCAAGGCCGCATATGAAGAACGAGCGCAAAAATTGTGCCTGCAGGATGTACCAATTGGCAAAAGTGAAGATCTGGAAATAGAAGGCCCCCATGGCCCGATCCCTTTAAGGATCTATACGCCCGAAGGCGCAACCGGGACACTCCCGGTTCTGGTTTTCTATCATGGCGGCGGTTGGGTTATCGGCAGCAGAAACAGCCATGACGCCTTATGCCGCAGCATTGCCAATAAAGGCCCGTTTTTGATTATTTCTGTAGATTACCGAATGGGTCCCGAAGCCAAATTTCCCGCGGCTGTGGATGATGCGTATACCGCTCTTCTCTGGGCGCAGGAAAATGCTGGCCGTTATAGTGGTGATCCCAGTCGTATAGCGGTCGGAGGGGATAGCGCTGGCGGAAATCTAAGCGCCGTAACCTGTTTAATGGCAAAGGAAAAATCAACACCTTTACCTGTTTTTCAATGGCTCATTTATCCGGCAACCAATATGGATATGGTCACCCAATCCCATACAGATTTTGCAGAAGGCTATTTCCTGACCAAGCCTCTTATGGAGTGGTTTCAGGGACATTATTTAACCGGGGCGCAGGACCGGGGCAACTGGAAAGCTTCCCCGCTGAAAGCTGAGAGTTTATCGGGACTTCCCGAGGCCCTTGTTCAAACAGCAGGATTTGACCCCTTGAAAGATGAAGGAAAAGCCTTTTCAGATCGTCTGAATGCAGAAGGAGTTCGGTCCGTTTATACGGATTATCCGGGTATGATCCATGGTTTTATCAATCTGGGCGGCGCTATTGATGCGGCGGAAAAAGCTGTTGATGAAGGGGTACAGCATTTGAAAAAGGCTTTTGGCGTTTAAGTTTTACGAGGTCAATAAAGGGATCTCCAATGTCGATCGAGGAAATCTGGGTAGAGTATGAGCAGGCACTGCGCGCCTTTTTACATACACGTGCCCAGCCCTCTGACATTGATGATATCCTGCAATTGACAATGCTCAAAGCGCATAACAGCCTTTCCCGGCTTAATCATAAGGAAAGCCTGAAATCCTGGCTTTTCTCAATCACAAAAAATACAGCCATCGATTTTTACAGATCCCGGCAAAAGGATCAGTCCTTTTTGGCCCCAGAGCTCTGGTATGAAGAAGAGAGCGATCCTCCCCATGACTTTGAAAAATGCGTCCTTCCTTTCCTGACTACGCTATCCAAAATCGATCGGGAAGTTCTGTTCTTTGTGGATATCGAGGGGCATAGCCAAAAAAAATATGCTGAGGATTTTTCGGTCAATTACTCGACAGCAAAATCCCGGCTTAAATCTGCCCGCCTGCGCCTTAAAAACCGGTTTGAAAGCTGCTGTGACTTTTCCCTCGACCCATTTGGAAATGTCACTGATTTAAAGCCACGAAAAAACAATTGCAAAAGCTGCTAACTCATTTTCGTCTTTTTCGAGTGTCTCCCGTCTAAGGGGTAGATCCAGAAAATGAGGTTTACAATGATCAAAGTTATCAGTTTTAAGATTTGCCCTTTCGTCCAACGCGTTACAGCCCTACTGGAGGCGAAAAACATCTCCTATGAGCTGGAATACATATCCCTTAGTGACAAGCCGGATTGGTTTCTGGATATCTCCCCCAACGCACAGGTTCCGGTTCTCGTAACTGAAGAGGGCACAGCCCTTTTTGAATCCGATGCCATCGTTGAATATCTGGAAGAGGCCTATCCCCCACTCAGGTCAGAAATTTCGCTGGAAGAAAAAGCGCAAAACAGGGCCTGGAGCTATCTGGCAACTAAAAATTATCTGGTTCAATGTAGTGCCCAGCGCAGCCCCTCCAGGGAGGAACTCCAAAATCGAAGCCAGAAACTCAATCGCGCATTTTCCGCAATGGAGAAACAGCTCGGTAAAGGCCCCTATTTTTCAGGAGATGAGATGAGCCTTGTAGATCTTTCCTGGCTCGTTCTCCTTCACCGGGCCGATATTATTGAAAAGCATTCCGGATATGATTTTCTTGAAAGTTTTCCCAAAATGAAGCGCTGGCAGACAGCAGTTCTGGCAACAGGATTGCAAACGAAATCAGTTGCCGATGATTTTAAGGACGCCTTTTCCAGTTTTTACCTGTCCGAGAGCACCTTTCTCGGACGCGGCGAAAACACCAAGGACTTTTCTTTAGACAAGGCCCGCCATTCAGGAAGTTGTTGCTGATAGAAAAGGGCGGATATTTCCGCCCTTTTTCAAATTCCTATGCTGCCAGAGCATCCCTAACAGACTGGTAGTCTTTATCCAGATCCCGTGCGACGGCCTCATTTGTCAGCTTGCCATGATGAACATTCAAACCTTCAGCAAGATGAGGGTCATCTGTCAATGCCTGCTTGTATCCCTTATTTGCGAGGGCCAGCGTAAACGGCATTGTCGCATTATTCAGAGCGAAAGTTGAGGTTCTGGCAACACCGCCAGGCATATTGGCGACGCAATAGTGAACTACATTTTCAATTTCAAATGTAGGTTCCAGATGGGTCGTGGCTTTCGATGTTTCAAAACACCCGCCCTGATCAATCGCAACATCCACGACAACCGATCCATTTTTCATCTTCTGAAGATGCCCCATATTGACCAGTTTTGGTGCCGCGGCACCCGGGATCAGAACAGCCCCGATCACAAGATCCGCTTTCGTCACATATTCTTCCACGGTATCTGCATTCGAATAGATTGTTTTTAGCTGAGGTCCGTATAAACCATCCAGCTCACCCAACCGGCCAAGTGAGTTATCCAGGACGGTGACATTCGCCCCAAGTCCCATGGCCATGCGCGCAGCATTAATACCGACAACGCCGCCGCCAAGCACGACAACTTCAGCGGCTGGAACACCAGGAACACCGCCCAGCAATATCCCTTCACCTCCCTGACGCATTTCAAGGCAGTGAGCGCCGGCCTGAATGGACATACGACCTGCAACCTCACTCATGGGAGCTAGCAATGGAAGACCGCCCCGTGGGCTTGTAACCGTTTCATAGGCAATGGCAACACAGCCGGATTTTACCAGCGCTTCTGCCTGATCCGGGTCTGGTGCCAGATGAAGATAGGTAAACAGAATCTGACCTTCACGCAACATTGCGCATTCATTTTGCTGAGGCTCTTTCACCTTAACAATCATGTCAGCCTTGGCAAAAATTTCCTCGGCTGTATCAATGATTGTCGCTCCTGCCTTGACATATTCTTCGTTGGTCAGGCCGATTTTCAGCCCCCCGTTCTTTTGAACAATCACCTCGTGACCATGAGCAACAGCTTCGCGGACCGCGGCGGGGGTCATACCAATACGGGACTCCAGAGTCTTAATTTCTGCCGGAACACCAATTAACATCATACTCTCCTGAAATTAGAGGGTTTATTAGGCGATTTCGCCCAGAACGGTCCGAATGGTGTCAAAAATCTGATCGATATGTCCCTTCTCGATAATGAGAGGTGGAGACAGGGCGATAATGTCACCAGTTGTCCGGATCAGAACACCTTTTTCATAACATTTCAAAAAGGCCTCGAAAGCCCGTGCGGTCGGCTTGCCTTCAATAGGCTCCAATTCAATGCCTGCAATCAGACCAAGATTTCTCAAGTCAATCACATGGGGGCAGCCTTTGAGGGAATGAACAGCATCTTCCCAATAGCCTGCAAGATCATTGGCTCGCTCGAACAAACCATCCTGCTGGTAACAGTCAAGGGTCGCAATGCCAGCGGCGGCGGCCACTGGATGGCCGGAATAGGTATAACCGTGGAACAGCTCTATCATATTATCCGGGCCGGTCATGAAGGTATCATAGATATCCTTTGAGCATACCACACCGCCCATGGGGATGGTTCCGCCGGTAAGCCCTTTTGCCATCGTTATCAGATCAGGCTGAACGCCAAAATATTCCGTCGCAAAGGAAGCGCCCAGACGGCCAAAGCCGGTGATTACTTCATCAAAAATCAGAAGGATGCCATGCTTGTCACAAATGGCACGTAGTTTATCGAGATAACCTTTGGGCGGCATGATAACGCCGGTGGAACCCGCGATCGGCTCAACAATCACGGCAGCAATTGTCGACGCATCATGAAGGGTGACAATGCGTTCAAGTTCATCCGCA
>JAKSCD010000153.1 GCA_022360775.1 Sneathiellales bacterium
CCGAAAACCGGGCTGCCTGCAGGAGTTCTTCCTGAGTCAGAGGCGTATCAGGAAAGGAAAGGACATTGGTTGGCGTGTCCTTTTGCCGATATTCCCTGTTCAATTGCTGAATTTCTTCATCTGATGAAAAACGGAAACTGATTTCAACCGTCGTTGAGAAATCATCAAGGTCAAGATCCAGCGCTGGAACAATATGCTGCAGGGTCTTGAGTGCTATATTTCGAGTGGTTTTCTCTAGATCAAACCCGATATTCTGCCAGCTCTTATCGTCAACTGACAAGGCGAAGTCACATTCGAAGCCAAGATCCAAAGAATGGGCGCTATGTTGAGCAGGGTCAGGCACGATTTGAGTTAAAAAGTTTCCGTTGGTTCAAGGGAGGAGCTAATGCCCCGTCCCAATTATTCACTGGGTTTCTTAAGATTGAGTTTTTTCTCGCGCTCATGCTCGCCGTAAGCCCGTACAATGCGAGTAACAAGAGGGTGACGGACAACATCAGCTTCGCCAAAATTGATAAAATCAACTCCCTTAACACCTTTGAGAATATGAACTGCTTCCTGAAGACCGGATCGAACGCCCAGCGGTAAATCCACCTGGGACAGATCACCGGTCACCGCCATGCGGGAATTCTCGCCCATACGGGTAAGCAGCATTTTCATCTGCACCGGGGTTGTGTTTTGCGCTTCATCAAGGATGATTGCGGCATTGGATAGGGTTCTTCCCCGCATAAAGGCAAGAGCAGCGACTTCAATTTCCCCATTTTCCAGGCGCCTGACGACTTCTTCTGCGGGGAGCATGTCATAGAGGGCATCATAAAGAGGACGCAGATAAGGGTCGATCTTGTCCCGCATATCCCCGGGTAAAAAGCCCAGCTTTTCACCGGCTTCCACGGCAGGACGGGCGAGGATGATCCGGTCCACCTGATTTTCAATCAGCATCGCAACGGCATTGGCAACTGCAAGATAGGTCTTGCCGGTACCTGCAGGGCCCAGTCCAAAAACCAGTTCATGCTTGCGAAGGGAATTGACATAATAGGACTGGTTCGTCGAGCGCGGTGTAATCCGGCGCCTTTTGGTGACAATCATGGCCCCCGTTTCCGCGACAGAGCCACGGCTGCCATCTGACGCCGGTCGGTCATTGGCCATGCGGATTGCCGCATCAACCTCGCCTTCGGTGACTTCCAGTCCTTTTTCAAGGCGGCTATAGAGATCCAGAAGAACCGTTTTTGTCGTTTTGCGGCTGTCTTTCTGGCCGGAGATGGCCATCTTGTTGCCGCGCGGTACAACAGAAACACCCAGCTCCTGCTCAATACGCGCCAGATAACGATCATGTTCACCAACGAGCTGTGCAAGAAGGTGGTTATCCTCAAATTCAACGACAGTAACTTTCTCGTTCTTGTCAGACGTGGACTTGCTTCCTTTGGGCTCTTTCAGTTGGTTTGGCACTTTGGCTCCTGATATGCGGGTCAAGCAGCGCTTGCTATATCCCCGGGTTTGAGTTTACCACGAAGGGAGTTGGCATTCCCTTCTTCAACAATAACTGTCGCAGTCCGGCCAATTCTGTGAGTTGGCGATTGCACGAATACGGACTGCATGTAAGGGCTTCTGCCAATAAGCTGTCCTTCGCGCTTTCCTTCTCTTTCCAGAAGAACCGGAACTTCCCTGCCTTCAAATGATTTGTTGAAAGCAAGCTGTTGTTCGTTCAAAAGGGCCTGCAAGGCGGCTAACCGCTCAGACTTGATTTTTTCCTCGATCATCTGACCTTCAAGGGCAGCGGCAGGTGTGCCCGGACGGGGGCTGTATTTGAAGCTGTAGGCCTGTGCATAGGAGACATCGCGGACCAGCTGCATGGTGTCTTCAAATTCTGCATCTGTCTCGCCTGGGAAGCCGACAATAAAATCGCCCGACAACGCAAGATCAGGACGGTAGCCTCGTAATTTATCGATAATCCGGCGATACTCGTCCGCAGTATGGCGGCGGTTCATGGCTTCAAGGATACGATCAGAGCCCGCCTGAACAGGCAAATGCAGATAAGGCATCAGAATGTCTACATCCCGATGAACACGACAAAGATCCTCTGTCATCTCCAGCGGGTGAGAGGTCGTGTAGCGAAGGCGCCACAATCCATCCAGCGCCGCCAGTTCCTGGATCAGTTCGGCAAGAGAATAGGTGCGGCCATCCGGACCTTCCCCGTGATAGGCATTGACATTCTGGCCAAGCAACGTGATTTCCCGTGTGCCGCCGGCGATCATTCTTTTGGCTTCTGACAAGATGCTGTCAACCGAACGGGAAAATTCTGCACCGCGTGTGTAAGGGACCACACAAAATGCACAGAATTTGTCGCAGCCTTCCTGAACCGTGAGAAAGGCACTGAGATTGGTATCGATTGCTTCATCGGGAAGAGAATCGAATTTTGGCTCTACAGGAAAGTCTGTGTCAAGAATCTGTCCCGCACCGCGTGTGGCTTCCGCCAGCATTTCAGGCAGTTTGTGATAGGACTGAGGGCCGAAAACCATATCGACATAAGGCGCGCGCTTCATGATCTCCTTGCCTTCTGCCTGGGCAACACAGCCGGCAACAGCAATGATCATGTCTCCTTCGTCACTGGCTTGCTTGGATTTGCGCATATTGCGCAGGCGCCCAAGCTCGGAAAAGGTCTTTTCCGAGGCTTTTTCCCGGATATGACAGGTATTCAGAATGGCCATATCGGCCCCTTCAGGTTCTGCTGTCATTGAATATCCAAGAGGAGAGAGAATGTCGGCCATACGAGCAGAATCATATACATTCATCTGGCATCCGTATGTAGAAATATAAAGCTTCTTGGTCACTGATCCTCGCTGACCATTGTCATCATGAAATACTCGTCTGGGACATGAACGATCATGCCTTCAATCTTTTCCTCTTATCAGGAAATTGTGTGGGATTGAAGAAATAGATAATAAAAGCCCACTCAAATGCAACTTTATATTGCTGTAAGGTGTATGTCGTACCACTAAACCTCTGGTCGGCCTGTCAAAGCCCTGGATAATCCATGTGTAATAACCGTATGACAGTCTGCTGCCATCTCTTTTCGGGAATCATAGATATCGATGGTTACAGGGGGATGAAAGCGAAGTTCTGCAGTGACTTTTCCGGTCTTAAGATATTCCCAGATATGGGACACCAGATCCTCGTCTCCAACCCAGGCCACCAGGCGCATGGTACCGCGGGTCATCATAAGGTTATCCATCCGGCTGTAAGCCAGGGTTACAGGCTGCACCGTCAGGGGTTTATCTCCCGTATGGCTCTCGGCAAGCGCGAAATAGGCGCTTTTAAAAGGCTGCAGGACCATTCCGTTGGAAGACGTGCCTTCAGGAAAGAGGAAAATATTATCCCCTGCTTCCAGATGTTCCTGCATGTCATCCTTGTGATTCTTCACGGATGGACGTGTTCTGGCAATGAAGATGGTTTGCTGTAATCTTGAAAGCGGCCCGATCAGCGGGTAACCGGCGACCTCCTGTTTTGCGACAAAACTGCCACGAATGGCCTTGCCGATAACAGGAATATCCAGCCATGATATGTGGTTAAGCACAAAAAGGGTTGGTTTATCTTTTGACGGTGTCCCGTATATATCAACGGAAACACGCAAAAGACGACACAATCCCTTATGGAAAAGCTGCGGCAGGACATATCGGTATTTCGGTAAAATCGATAGAACGACAAGCTGCGGCACAATAAGAATTGCTGCCCAGAAAAGGACAGCAAAAATTACCAGAGTAGAACGTATTGAGGTCATGAATAATTAACAGCAACCAATAAATGGATGCTTATTTGTCTTTCCTGTGAATGGTCGACTGGCGCATATTCACAACAGATTCTTCCGGCGTAACCTTTGCAATCTCACTGTCGGCCAGAGGCTTTCCGTAAAGTTCAAGTCGATGATCAATCAGCTCAAACCCCAGCTCTTTGGCAATAGCTGCCTGTAAAGCCTCGATTTTCTCGCTGGTAAATTCAATGACCTGACCTGTTTCGACATTGATCAGATGATCATGATGTTCATCAGAAACTTCCTCATAACGCGCACGGCCATCACCAAAGTCATGGCGTTCAAGAATACCATTTTCCTCGAACATCCGGACCGTTCTGTAAACGGTGGAGATACTGATGGTGTCATCGACGTCTGAGGCCCGTTTATATACGAGTTCCACATCAGGATGATCCTGGGAATCTGACAGTACCCGCGCAATAACGCGGCGCTGTTCCGTCATCCGGAGACCTTTTTCAACGCAAAGCTGTTCCAGTCGAGAGGGCATACGTTTCTCAATCCATCTTGATATATGAAATCAGGCCTAGTTTATACGATTAACCAAGACCGGGCTAGACAAGAAATGCCTATTTACTTGCAGCTTTCTTCCGGCGTGTTCCCAGGCCGATCTTTTTCGCAAGATTTCGGCGCTGGTTCGCATAATTAGGGGCAACCATAGGATAATCAGAAGGAAGACCCCAGCGCTGCCGGTATTCTTCCGGCGTCATGTTATAGGCGGTTTTCAGATGCCGTTTCAGCATCTTCAGTTTCTTCCCGTCCTCAAGGCAGACGATATAGTCAGGCTGAATGGACTTTCGAATAGAAATTGCCGGTTGCGGACGATCATTGATGGGCTCGGATGTCCCCACATTGGAAAGGGTAGAATAAACCTCGCGAATGAGGCTGGAAATTTCTGACGTTTCCAGAGTGTTCCGGGACAGGTGAGAGGTCACGATGTCTGTCGTCAGAGCAAGAAGTTCCATTTTCTCGATTTTCTCAGACACTTTTTCCAATCCTCCATCAAGCGTAGGGTGCCTTAATAGTGTATGCGGGTAATATGTGCAATAGTCCTCAAAGAATAAAGAGGCAAGATTAAAAAAACTTTTCTTGAATAATATCGACTTTGATTTCCGCTCTACTTGACTTTCCGAAATGAAAGCAAGGTGATGCGTCATATAACCAGTATAGCAACAGAAATCACAACTGTAACTGCATGATCAGGGCATCGGATCTTTTATTCTCTTCCCTGTAGTAGTTCTTGCGACGGGATATTTCCTGAAACCCTGTTTTTTTATAGAGTTTGATGGCTGCAAGATTGGTCTCAGATACGTCCAGAAAAAGTCGTTCAACGCCTTTTTTTACAAGTTCAGGCTTTCCTTGCCTAAGTAATGTTTCGCCAGCAGAACGATTTCGAAAGTCGGGGAGAATACCCAAAGTCAGAATTTCAGCCTCATCAAAGAGAAGGCGATAGAGGCAGAACCCTATGGGGAGTTCTTTTTCACTTAAAATCTGAGCCACCGTTCCAGGACTTTGAAAGAGCGCGTTGAATTCCTGATTACTCCAGGCCGCCTTAAAGCATTTCTTATGCAATTCTGTCAGAACGGTACTAATCTCCGCCTGGTAAAAGAAGGCGCTTTCAAGGGTCATGATGGTAAAGTTGCCGGATCAATACCACCTGGTAATTTGACATCTGGCGCCCTCAAATAAAGAGGGGCGGGGGAGTGTCCAACTTCCGGGATCGGTTTTTCAAATGCAAGTCTTGCGATCACTTTTGCATCCGGATCCGGCTCCAAATCCAGGATTTGACAGGACAGGTTTTGAAGGAGACCGGCTTTTTCAAGAAGAGGGGCTCCACTTCCCATCAGGGCAAAAGGGGTTTCAGGCAGTGCGCTTGCTGCTTGCTCAACAGGAACGGCTTTCGCCTCACTTAAAGGAACAGGTACTGCTTCTGAAGCTGATCTTCTGAAGGATTGCAGATACACTTCCTTGCGGCGGGCATCTATGGCGACCGTGATGATTTTTTGGGTGTTTTCTTCTGGCACTGCTGCTGCTAGGGCTTCAAGAGTTGTGATGCCAAAGCACGGTAACTGGGCGGCGAGGGCAATCCCCCGAGCGGCCGCCAGTCCGATCCGAAGACCGGTAAAAGTGCCTGGACCCACAGAAACGGCAAGAGCATCAAGATCTTTAAAGGCCAGTCCGGAAACGAGCATCAGATCCTTGATGATAGGCAGCAATGTTTCCGCATGACCGCGTGCTCTTAACTCACGATGTTCAGCAAGGATCGTTCCCTGATCAAGCACCGCCGCCGAGCAAGCGTTCAATGCTGTATCCAATGCAAGTATCTTCATTGCCTTCTGTATCGCGTCACTGTAGGGTTTCGATTTCAGGGCCCTGCCTTAGCACAGTCTGTGCTGCCTGTCTGGTGGAAAAGAACTTTAAGCGACCCAGAAATGTGATGACACTGGTAGAGATTACAAAAACCGATTTTGATGTGGATCTGGATATCCGCTATGCAAGTGACGACAATTTCACCGGTGCTCCCGTCTATTCCCGTGCGGCCTGCTTTCTGAACGAGGAGGCAGCGGAAAAACTTCACAAGGCGGTTCAGCTTGCCGGGACAATGGGGCTTCGGTTTGTGCTATATGACGGTTTTCGTCCAACGGAAGCGGTCCAGAAGCTATGGGACCATACACCCAACCCCGATTATCTTTCTCATCCAGGCAATGGCTCACCCCATTCACGCGGTGCTGCCATTGATCTTTCCTTGCTCGATGAGGACGGTAAACTTCTTGAAATGGGAACTGAATTTGATGCCATGACCGTTAAATCCCACCATGGTGTGCTTGATATTCCGGCGCAGGCTCAGGCAAATCGCGCCCTTCTTTTGGGGATTATGAGTGCTGCGGGATGGGATTTTTATATGAACGAATGGTGGCATTACCAGCTGTTTAAGCCGCGCCGCTTTCCAACTCTTTCTGATCAGGCGGCAGGTACAAAAATGATGTCCGGAGGAAGCGAGTGATAGAGATGCTCCATAAACTGATGAATAAAAGCCGGCTCTTCATAGCGACAGTGTTCGGCCTGGTTTTGCTGACCGGCTATTCCCACGCGGCCGACTGGGCCAGTATTCTGATGTATCATCGATTTGGTGAACAGGATTACCCGAGCACCAATATTCGGATGGAGCAATTCCGGGAGCATCTGGAAGAGTTGAAAAAGGATAAATACACGGTTCTGCCTCTTGGAGAGATTGTTGATAAACTGAAATCCGGGGCTGTCCTGCCAGACAGAAGCGTCGCCATAACCATCGATGATGCCTATCTGTCTGTTTACGAAAACGCCTGGCCACTGCTCAAGGAGGCGGGTTTTCCGTTCACGATTTTTGTCTCTACAGATAACCTGGATCAAAAGATGCCAGCCTTCATGAACTGGGCGCAGCTGAAGGAAATGGCGGATCAGGGGGTTTATGTCGGGCATCATACGGCAAGCCATGCGCATTTACCGAGGCTCTCCGCTGATAAACTCAAGGAAGAGATTGAGCGGGCAAGCGAGAGTTTTAAAAAAAATCTGGGATTTGTTCCGGGACTGTTTGCCTACCCTTACGGGGAATATGGATCTGATATTAAGGATTATATCGAGCGAGCAGGCTTCAAGGCTGCTTTTGGGCAGCAATCAGGTGTCGCTTATGCCCAGCATGATCTTTTTGCCCTGCCCCGATTTGCCCTGAACGAAAATTACGGGAGCATTGGTCGGTTAAGGCTGGCTGCAAATGCGATGCCCCTTCGGGTCAGGAATATCATGCCAACAGATAATATTCTGAGACAAAATCCCCCGGCCTTCGGGTTCTCGCTGGCGGAAGACTATCCAAATCTCAAGCAGCTGAGCTGCTATTCATCCAACCAGTCCGGCGGAACTGTTCCCAATCAACGGCTGGGTCAGGACCGAATAGAAATTCGCCTGACAAAAGCCTATGCTCCCGGACGGGGACGGATCAACTGTACCTTGCCGGGACCGGAAGGCCGTTATCGCTGGTTTGGCACCCTGTTCTATATTCCAAGGAAGTAAAAAAAATGAGCTCTATCGGGAAGTTGAAATCCTCTTTAAAGGAAGGGAAGAAATGCGCGGCTTCCTGGCTCTTTACAGAATCTGTTGATATGGCAGAAATCCTGGGAAGTACCGGATTTGAAGCGATCATGATCGATCATGAACATGGAAGTGGAAATCTTCTGGCTGCAATCAACCAACATCGGGCAATCCGCTCTTGCAGTGATACATCTGTTCTCATGCGTATTCCGTCCAATGATCCGGTCGCGGTAAAACGGGCCCTGGATGCCGGTATGGAGGGCATTATGTTTCCTGCCGTGAATAGTGCTGAAGAAGCCAAAATGGCGGTTGAGGCCTGCCGTTATCCTCCGCGCGGAACACGGGGTGTGGGTCTTGGAGCAGCACGGGCGGCTCTATATGGCCGCGAGACGGCAGATTATCTGAAGACTTTTGAAGATAACATGATGATTATCTGCCAGATTGAGACAAAGGAAGCCGTGGGAAAAATCGAGGAGATTGCCTCGGTCGATGGTGTTGATATGCTTTTTATCGGACCTTATGACCTGTCGGGCAGCATCGGTAAACCGGGTCATTTTGAGGATCCGGAAGTAAAGGCTCTTTTTGAGGAAGCCAGGGACCGGATCAAGGCTTCAGGCAAGTGGCTCGGCTGTATTTCAAGCGGAATAGAGCGGAGCAATGAAATGTTTGACGAAGGCTTTGATTTCCTGCTGTGCGCCAGTGAAACCGCGCTGGTCTCCTCTGCGGCTGAAAATCTGCTAGATCAGTTAAAAATCTGAGCAACCTGCTCCGGGGTCAGTTGGGTATCATCGAACTGACCCAGATTATTCACCCGCATAAGCATTTGCAGGGTTTCAATATAGTCTGTACCGCGCTCTGAATAGGAATGCAGGGCATGGCTCAATTCGTAGCCGCTCACTGTCCCAAAAAGGGATTTCAATCGGGCTCTTTCATGGCGAAAATCTTCATAGGCGCCAAAACTGTTCAGGTTGCGCGCATAATCCCGGATTGAGGAAATGAGCTTGTCATAGGCTTTGACTTCATATTTTTTCCCCTCATCCCGCTCATGCGGCACCAGACCTTCACCGCTTGACCAGACGCGCTGACCAAAGAGGGCATTTCCTTCACGGGCAAATCGAGAGGTTCCCCATCCGGATTCTTCAATACTCTGGGCAAGAGCCAGAGAGACAGGGATAGTGTCCACATGGGTCAGCAATGTGTCCCAGTCGCCTTCTTCGGTGCGGTATTTCTGTGAAAGCCGATTAGCCCAGCGTTTTTCCAGGCCATTGATGTCCATGTCATATTTTTTCTTCAGGGTCAGTTTTTCAAGTTTCTCCCGTTCCTCCAGGATCTCTTCATTGACTTTGAGGATCAGGGGCAGGGCGACGGACAGAAATACCTGTTTGCGTTTTTTGCTGTTCCGGACATCCAGGATATCCACGGGAATCTGCTCAACGAAATACCGCGGCACTTCTTGACCAATTCGAACGGATTTCAGATCAAAGGAAAGACTTGTCCATTTATGCTGCA
>JAKSCD010000462.1 GCA_022360775.1 Sneathiellales bacterium
AAAGGGCAGTTTAGCGAACTGAACAGTGCTATCGCCATACATTCCATCATCGCCATTGTCGTCATAACGCTCAGCGAAACGAAAGGCGTTTAGGCCGATTTCGTTAATCTGAAGGTCCGGCGCTTCCCCCTCTGCGATCGCATCAGGCTCTAGAAAACCAATTTCTTCTTCAATTGCATCATCTGCAAAACCGAGTTCAGTAGGATCAAGCAGGCCGGAAATTCCAATACCGTCTCCGATCCCGTCATCGTTAAACTCCTGGAAGCCAGCACCACCTCCAGCAGTCGCACCACCGGCTGCGGGGCCACCGGCTGCAGGAGCAACCTGGCTGGGATCAAATTCTTCAACCAGGCCTGTCACATCAGCTGCGGTGATAACAGAACCATCAGAAAGTGTCAGTTGAGGAGGAAGAGCGGTCTGCGCCTGACTAAAGAAACCCTCCAGCGTCACAGATGTTCCATCCGCGATGGATGTAATAACAAGATTACTTCCGTCTTGCGTAAAGGTCACAAGGTCTGCGTTCGCAACCTCTAGCAGAATATTCTGACCTGCCTGAACATTTATAGCTGTTCCAGCAGATGTACCCGTGACAACACCATTTTCTGTTTTCGCCATCTTAAGCTTCCTTACCCCAGTCAGCGCTGCCCCTAGTTACAGCCTGTAATCAATTTAGTAATGTGCAATCATTGCACTACTATAAGTCTGGCAAGACATTATCGAGATCTACAAGAGGTGTCATACCTCATTTGGGTGATAGTTAATTTTTTTTTAACATTTCGGTAAAATCTTATCTAAAGGTGACATCCCCAAAATAGGGGAGAAATGAATTATTTCCTTTTGAAAACAAAGTGTCGCATTTTTATTCAAGAGCGATTATGCTGATTCGCAAAGTTAATAAATTGAACTTGATTGCTAACGGGGAATAGTATTCATGTCCTTGAAATTTCGCATACCGGCTGGTGAAAAGATTATCGTCAACGGAGCTGTTATTACCAATACCAGTTCAAAAGCCATGCATTTTTCATTGGAAAATGATGCTTCTATAATGAGAGAGAGGGATATTCTTCTCCCTGATCAAGTCCAGACCCCTTTCGATAATGTCTATATGCAGGTTCAAATGATGTATATTGAACCGGATAATCATAGTGACCATTACGCTGCGTTTCAGGAAGCCGCACAACTCGCCTTTCTTTCGTTACCGGATGAGGATCCATTGCGCGCAACGATTTTTGAAGTTGTTGGACTGATTGGTGAGAAAAACTTCTATGGTGCGTTAAAATTACTGCAAAAAGTCAAAAAATCAGCGGAATAGATCACGATTTTTCAGCGATCTACAGTCTTAAAAAACAAAAATCATATTCATTCAAAAAAAAATTCACGCTGAAATTCCAACCATAAAAAGCAAGGATCAAGCTTTTTCGGGGCTTGCAGTAGTTAATAAAATCTTTCCCTAAAATTTTACGCTTTTTTGCCTTAACTCTCTCTCCATTCGTTAAGAGCTTGTTAGGAAATACCCCGCATAGTCCTCATCACGGTTTCGAAGTGAACCGGGGCTCAGAAGAGCCGCTTTCCGTCGCATAGCGACAACTCTAGAATGAGGAATATATATTATGGCTTTTTCAGTTAATACAAACGCCAATGCAATGGCCGCTCTGCGGTCTCTGAACACTACTCAGAACTCTATCACAAGCATTCAGTCTCAGATTCAGTCCGGCCTCAAAGTGGGCAGTGCTACTGATGATCCGTCTACTTTCGTGATTTCACAGGGTATGCGCGGCGATATTGGTTCCTTGAAAATGGTTCAGGAAGGTCTGAGCTTCGGTCAGGCGACTGTTAATATGGCGCTTGCCGGTGCCACCGCTATTTCAGAACAGATTACAGATTTGCAGGCTAAAATTACTCAGGCCGAAAATGACGGTCTGGATACTGCAACGCTGCAGTCTGAAGCAGATGAAATGATCAGCCAGATTACAACGATCATGAATTCTTCTGAATTTAACGGCATTAACATCCTGGATAATGGCACAACATCAACAGAGCTTACTGTTCCTACTGGGTTGGGCGGTTCGAGCATTACACTGAGTGCAGTTGATGCGACTGTTGCTGGTCT
>JAKSCD010000443.1 GCA_022360775.1 Sneathiellales bacterium
ATCGGTCTGTTCGCTTACTGCCAAAACAGCATCAAACGAGCCGTATTTATCGGAGTGTCCGTTACTGTCCAACCACACAATATGCGAACAGTTTTTTGACCATTCCAACAAAGCATCCTTGATTTTTAGGGAAGGAGAAATGGAGTATGAACAATGCTTGCGCAAAGTGTTCTAGTTTAACGATTCCAAAAAAGTGGCCAGTGCAGTCCCATGTTTTTCCCCCAATTCTTGATCCACGATCGTCTTTCCATCAAAGTTTTCATGGAACGATGGCAGGGAGAAGGTCGCCACAATCTCGGCACCAAATCTTGGCAACATGTTTTCCACCACTTCCAAGGACCCGATGGCCCCTCGTTTGCCCGGCGAAGTGGCCATGAGCAAAACCTTGGTATCCTCCAAAAATTTTCGCTCCAACCGAGACAACCAATCCAACAAATTCTTAAAATACGCCGATGGATTTCCGTTATGCTCATTAACCGATATTACAAGTGCATCTGCCTTTGCGATATCATTTTTTAATTCGACCAAAGAATTGGAATATCCTTTTTCCTTCTCATCATCTTCGCTGTACATGGGAAAGGGATACCCTGCCATGTTCAACAGCCGAACATTATGTCCTTCCATTAAGGAAGTGGTATGTTGTACCAGTTTGTAATTAATGGAAGTGGAAGAATTGCTCCCGGCAAATGCCAAAATTGCAGCCATATTGAAAAAACTTTGATTGTTTCGCTAAAATACCTCAATTGGTGTTTAGATGCGAGTATTTTGCATATTTTTGCCACAGTGACATCCAAACATACTGTTAAACAAGTATATAGGATAACATTCGCCCCTATGAGCGCCAAATCCACAAGGTTATTTTTTATTGATGCCATGCGAGCATGGGCCATTCTGATGATGCTCCAAGGACATTTTATTGATGGACTTTTGGACCCGATCTTTAGGGACCCGCAAAGCTCTGTATTCAGTACTTGGCTGTATTTTAGGGGTATCACCGCTCCCGTTTTCTTTACCGTGTCGGGATTCATATTCACCTTTCTTCTTGTTAGGGTTCCTCAAAAAGGACTTGATAATCCCAGGGTCAAAAAGGGAATACGACGTGGGTTACAATTGTTGCTGATCGGCTACTTATTGCGGCTCAATCTTTTTGGGCTTTTTAAGGGCCATATTTACGGCGGGTTTTATCTGGTGGACGTTCTTCACTGTATTGGACTTTCCATCCTTTGTATTATTGGCGTTTATTTGATTTCCATCAACAGGAAAAAGTTTGTTTTTCCTTTGATCTTGGTTGGAATCACCCTCTTGCTCTTCCTTTTTGAGCCTATGTATAAGCAGTTCACCTATGGTTTCCTTCCAAATGGAATCTCCAACTATTTAACCAAGGCCAATGGTTCCGTATTCACCATCTTTCCTTGGTTGGGCTATGCAACAATAGGTGGGGCTTTGGCCATGCTCTTTACCCGTTTTAAAAACCACAGGCATCTATATACCATCGCCATAGGAACAGCAGTG
>JAKSCD010000444.1 GCA_022360775.1 Sneathiellales bacterium
AAGGGAATGGTCTGTTGCCAGCTTGCAGGGGACTGTCGGATGACGGCGCGTATCGATAGGGCTTCCCATCAGGGTCATGCTACGCGGCAGGCTGGCATCGTTTTCTTCCGACATCAGGGCAATGCTCGCCAGAACCGGAACACCGGGCTGGCAAACAGCCATCACATGAGTGTCAGGGCCCAATACGGTCATAAACTCCCGAAGATAATCAATATAGTCATCAAGATCAAATCCCCCTTCATAAAGAGGGACGGATGAAGCATCCCGCCAATCCGTTATATAAACATCATGTTCCGGAAGCATGGCTTCGACAGTTCCCCGAAGCAAGGTCGCAAAGTGACCGGACATGGGGGCAACCATCAGAATCTTGGGATCCTTGCGGTCCGTTTCCCGTTTAAAATGCTTGAGCTGGCCGAAAGGCAGACGATGAATGATCTGCTCTGCTACAGGAACAGGTTTTCCGTCAATAACCGTTTCATGCAGGCCAAAGGCTGGTTTGCCATGATATTGGGTTGTTTCGGCAAAAAGCTCGCACGCGGCGGCAAAGGTGCGCGCTTGCGGCGTTTCAGAGAGCGGATTAAAGGGGCGTCTAAGCGCCTGGGACTGAAATTGCGCTGCGGCTCGCAGCGGGGACAACATCAGTTTTTGCAACTCATTGAACTGATACAGCACGCTTTCACTCCTTTACCAAACTCTCCACAAACCTGAAATCAGGCCTCCAGCTCCAAACGTTCATGCTATTCGGATTTACGCTGCAATGCAACATAACACATTATTTATTTAAAATTCATTGTAGTAATTGCAACTTTGGCGCGGCTCTAGTACCTATGAAACAGATGTTGTTCACGGAGTAAAGACAATGAAGCGGATCGCGGTATTCTTGACTTTTTCAATGTTTCTTGCCGCCTCAGCCCAGGCTATTTCCCTGTTTGGCGAGCATGAAGTTTTTGATGCTGCAATACAAAATGATCCCAAGGTGATCGAGCAATATCTTCTCAAGGGGGAAAATGTCAATATTCGGGACAGTAATCGGGTCCCTCTGATTAGCCGGGCTGCGGAGGCCGGATCCTCCGGTATTGTAGAGATCCTGATCCGAAATGGCGCCAGTCTAAATCTTGTTGATAAGCTTGGAAATTCCGCGCTTATGAATGCTGCAAAGCAAGGGCATTCCGACATCGTGGAAATTCTCGCCAAGGCCGGCGCAAAGATCAATATCGAGAATAAGCAAGGGGAAACTGCGCTGGTTAAAGCTGCCAAATCAGGGAATGTTGATGTCCTGAAAATCCTGCTTCAATATGAAGCAGACACCTCTTTGACTGATTTCACAGGCCGGACGGCTCTCGATCACGCGAAAGAGAACCGTCAACGGGAAATTGTCAGAATTCTGGAAGCTGTACAGTAACGCTTTTAAGGAGCTTCCGCTGCAGACAGGGCCTGTTTCAACCCTCTTGACTGATAGTTATCCACTTTGCGATTTAAAACCACATCCTTAACGGTGACCGGTTTTCCGTAATAAAGTTTAAGCCAGTCTGTTTTTGCATCCAGAACCGATCCTTCAACAGAAGCACCGATAAACAAACCGGCATTTTTGGCAAATGAAAAGACATCCGCATCCAGATTTGTTGTGCTGGAAGCGCCGACATTTGCACCAACCGGGCCAACAGCGGCACTGACATCACCACCAAGTTTCACCTGATTGTTAATAATGGCCTCAAGCCCTTTCTGGGTCATGACAACAAGCACCAGTTCTTTTGCTTCAGCTCCAAACTGAAGACCGACACTGGCTTGCCCCATGGTGTAAAAAGCGGGACCGCTCCAGGTTTTGTCAACGCCCCGGCTCAAAAGAACACCTGTTCCCCCGGCACCACCAACGATAAACCCGGCTTTCAGGACTTGCGGAAAAACAACAACACCCTTTGAAACAGCAAGAAGCTTGCGAAACTGTTCCATATCCGGTTGCTTTACCAGTGTTTCGATCGTGAATTTCGCCTTTTCGACCAACTGCTCCTGTTCGCTTGCAGCGGACGCCGTCTGGGTCAGACCAAGTGCCAGAAGGAGAGCGGCAAATATCCCACTCAAGGCCCGTAAAAGTCCGACGCGTCTTTTGAAATACATGTTATCCCCCTACCAAATCCCGTTCTGATTTCTGTACCTGAACAAGTAATATCCGCAACTCAAAAAATTAACAATCCTGCTTTGGTCCTACATATGGGGATATGCAATCCCGAAAACAGGTTGGTTGTTTCAGAAAACAGAATAAATGTGACAGTATTATGGGAGGCAGGCAGAAATTTGGAGGAGGCAGGGTTAATGAACCAGATGCGACGACTTGAGCATCCCTCAAATATCGAAGAAAAGCCATTTCATCATGGAGATGGCAAAAGATTTCGCTATTTGCCAGATCCGGGTCTTAAGCATTACTCTGATTGCCATGCGTTGGGGAACCGTAAGGTTGACGGATGAGCCTTTGTTCAAACCCCCGGCCGCTTCTTGCATGCAGCTAAAAAAGCAGGATATGATAGCGCCCAAACCAGGGTAATGAGTATAGGGGAAAGTCGGACCCTGACAGACAGGGATCCGCCTGAAACATAGAAAATGTCACTTTCAGAAATGATGAAGGAAAATTTCAGCGACAACGAATATTTTGTCGCTTCTGAAGGGGTGCGCCTTCAATCACTGGTCTATATTCGCTGGCTGGCTATATTGGGTCAGGCCTTTGCGCTTGTTCTGGTACATTGGGTGCTTGGATATGATCTTCCGATCATTCCAGCCTCCCTTTTGGTCGCTGCCAGTGCAACGGTCAATATTTTGATCAGCCTCAGTTACAAATCCTCCGTTCGTCTTTCTGATCGGGGAGCCATCCTCTATCTGTTCTATGATGCTCTGCAGCTCACCGGCCTTCTTTATCTGACAGGCGGTCTTTCGAACCCGTTTTCGCTCCTCTTTCTTGTTCCGGTGACCATTTCGGCAACCAACCTTTCTTTAAGGGGAACAATTTTTCTGGGATTTACAACAGTTGTCGGTGTGAGTTTTCTCGCTCTTTTCCATG
This sequence comes from Sneathiellales bacterium, assembly GCA_022360775.1. Classification (GTDB taxonomy): domain Bacteria; phylum Pseudomonadota; class Alphaproteobacteria; order Sneathiellales; family Sneathiellaceae; genus Sneathiella. Next base: position 3,050 of record JAKSCD010000444.1, read on the forward strand.
AACCCCTTCCTTTACCTGAAGGCGAGATCTTTCTTTCCAAAACCTATATCCTTGCCATCTGGTGCGCACTCGTCATCGGTATCCTGTTTCTGTCAGGCTATGCGTGGCGTATTTCGCTGGATAGTCGCCGCATGACGGATGCCCTGACCGTTGCCCGTATGGCACTGGCACGAGAACAGCAGCTTTCAGTTGTCGGCGGAATTGCAGCAGCCGCTGCACACGAGCTCGGAACACCGCTTAATACCATTTTACTGATCTCGGAGGAGCTTTCGCGGGAATTCCCGGAAGGAAGTGATCATGCGGAAGATGCAAGGCTTCTCTATGGTCAGGCCCGTAAATGTGCAGAAGTGCTTGAACAACTTTCCTCAGGTCCAACCAATAACCGGTTCCTGCAACAGGATGCCCACCATAATTACCTTCCCCTGCAAAGCCTTGTGGCCCTGGTCGCAGATAAATATTCCGATAAAGGGGCGCAGATTGATATTCAGACCGAAGGAGAACTCACAGAACAGCCCAAGCTTTTTGCCACCCCGGAAATTCTTCATGGGCTGGGGAACCTGATCGGTAATGCAGCAGAATTTGCCAGGGAAAAAGTAACGATCTCCTTGTCCTGGAATGATAAAACCGTTCATGCTGTCATTGAAGATGACGGCAAGGGGTTTAGCGAGGAAATTCTTGATCGGTTGGGAGAGCCCTATACGTCAAGCAGGGCAGGGCATGGCGGCATGGGGCTCGGCGTTTTTATTTCCAATATGCTGATCCGGCATTCCGGGGGAATAATCAGTTTTGCCAACCGGCGAAAAGGAGGCGCCCGTGTTTCCATTGAATGGCCAAGAAAGCGGCTTGAAAAAGAAACACCATATCTATGAAGACTATGCCCTGTATAAAGTTGTGATATGCTATATAGACATGTGATGGTTGGAGCGCGATCAGTATGGAAAAGAAAAACCTGTTAATCGTAGATGATGACGAAATCTTCCTGCACCGGTTGGGCCGGTCCATGGAAAAGAAAGGGTTTTCCCCCATTTTGGCTGGCAGCGTTGAGGAGGGCAAAACCAAGGCCCTGTCCTGCAATCCGGATTATGCAGTCGTTGATCTTCGTCTTGAAGATGGAAACGGCCTGGATGTTGTTGAGTCTATCCGTAAAACCTGCCCGAATGCCCGCATTGTCATGCTGACCGGGTATGGAAATATCGCTTCCGCCGTTGCTGCCGTAAAAGCGGGCGCTATTGATTATCTGGCAAAGCCGGCAAATGTGGATGATATTGTCGCCGCCCTGAATGCAACCGGAGATTCCAAGCCGCAACCACCGGAAAACCCCATGTCTGCAGACCGGGTGCGCTGGGAGCATATCCAGCGGGTCTATGAACTTTGCGATCATAACATGTCTGAAACAGCACGCCGCCTGAATATGCATCGCAGAACCCTGCAACGTATTATGGCAAAGCGGTCCCCTCAATAAATGACGATATCTAGCGATCCTCTTCTGATCACGGGCGATGCACATGAAGAGCTGGCCAGGCTGAAGGATGATAGCATTGACCTGATCGTCGCGGACCCTCCCTATAATCTTGGCAAGAATTACGGCAATAACATTGACCTGAAAGATAAAGAGGACTACCGCCGTTTCACAGAAAGCTGGCTTAAGGAAGCCCGCCGTATTCTCAAGCCTGGCGGGTCTATCTATTGCTTTATGGGGGTGAAATTTATCGCCCGGCTCTATATTCTTCTGGAAGAAGAGCTGGGCCTGACTGCGCAGGGCTGGATTACCTGGCATTATACCCAAGGGATGGGCCGGAAAAGAGGCTTTTCTCCCCGTCATGAGGATATCCTCTGGTTTTCCAAGGGTAAGGATGCCACCTTCAATCTGGACGAGATACGCGTGCCGCAGAAATATTTTCGAAAACGCAATAATATGAGCGGCGCCAATCCGGGGGATGTCTGGCAGTTCAGCCATGTCCACTATTGCGCTGCTGAACGCCTTCCTCATCCCACCCAGAAACCGGAAGCATTGCTTGAGCGGATCATTGCAGCCTCGTCCAACCCGGGAGATACCGTTCTGGACCCCTTTTTGGGAAGCGGGACAACAGCCCGCGTTGCACAGGTTTTGGGACGTCAGGCCATTGGGATTGATATCAACCCCGACTATATCGATATGTCCAAAACACGGCTTGAAGCCCCGTTTGAGGGCTTTGACAGTATTGATCCGCGAAAAGAACGAGCGCCAAAAGATCTTCCAAAATCCGATAAGGATAAAATAGACGCATAAAAAAAGCGGCCCTTTTGGGGCCGCTTGATAGTTCGCTTATTACGCCAAGTTTCTAAGCGGAATTCTTACGTCTGCGCCAACCGATAAAGCCGATAATCGCCATACCTGCACCGTAAAGAGGGAGGGCGGCTGGAAGCGGGACAACAGAGACCTGAAGATTTGCATATTCAAAAGAGTCATCCGTCGAGATAAACTGAAAAGAGTCAAACGCGCTGGCTGTAGTGATGAGAACATCGATTGCACCATCGCCAGAAGGCGCGCCGCTGATAATCACATCTGATCCGAGTACTTCTTCAGTACCGCCGCCGACAAGATTAAAAATAATGGAGTTGTAGGTATCAACACTGCCCCAAAGGAAGCTGATCTGTGTTGTTTCACCAAATCCTGAGAAAGTCGCAGAGCCGCCGGATCTTACAGCATAGTAATCAGAGCCGGCAAACGGAGAACCATCCCAAGGAGATGTGTAACTTCCGAAAGAGGATGTCGTATGCGCTTCAAGATTGGTTGAAGATGTGGCAACCAGGCTTGGGATCGGTGCCGGATAATCACCGGGCACGGCCATGTTTGTAAAAGACACGGTAGCAGCGCTCGCTGCGGAAATCATGAGACCTAAAGCGCCAAACGCTACGGCTACTGTTTTTAAGAGCGACTTCATTGGTTCGTTCCCTAAATAGAAATTACTGAAGAAAAAGACTTCCATTACCCGTGGGTCGTTCTTTCTTCAGATTTCGTTCAAATTTGATTTAAAAATG
>JAKSCD010000523.1 GCA_022360775.1 Sneathiellales bacterium
AAGCCCTGCTGCACTGGCAGGTCTGTTTCCTCTGGTGAAATCAAAAGTATAGGTTGCCGCCTCGGCGATTGCCGGTGCGAGCAGGGCACCGGCAATCAGAAGAACTTTCAGCAGATGTTTCATACTGCCCCTTTCTTCGCGCGGCCCTTGCGGCTAAGCCAGCCAAGCCCCGCAAGCGCAGGCACAAACATCAGCATCGCAGGTGGCAGCGGAACTGTTGAAAGGGCCGGTGTTGTCACAGTCAAACCGGCAATCGAGAAAGAAGCATCAGGAGAATAAAAGGAACCGATACCAAACATGTCATGCGCAGGAAGAAGATATCCCGGATGCCCGGAAGGATTGCCATCTCCAGGCACAGGCAAGCCACTATAGGCAAGCTGAGTATTCCCGTTCCCATAGATATCCTGAAAAGTGATGAATTGAGCATCACCCAGTTCACGTGCGAAGTGGATATACTGAACATTTACATCTTCACTGAAGTCAAACAGGATGACTTCGTTGTAATCCGCATGCCCTGTGAAGGCGCCGGAATCTGAATAACCCGATTGAACATAGGCACCGTTTGATCCAAGGAAACCGATAAGGCCTTCATCTTCAAGTGTCGTTGTTTCATCATTAAACCGGGCAGCAGATACATTGACGGAAACTCCGTCCTGTTCGAAGGTAACCGCTGAGCCGGTTCCGGGTTTTGAGATTGTGGTGAAGTCAAAATAAATGGTTGCTGCCTCAGCCAGATTTGGCAAGGCAATGGAAAAGCTGACCGCTGCAGCGGCCAGAAAAGATCTGATTGTCATGAGAATGCCTCTTACAAGTTAAGCTGATTTACGTCTGCGAGAAAACAGGCCGAGCCCGCCGAGAGCTGCGGCGAACAAAAGAAAAGCGGGCGGCAGTGGAACAGCCGAGATATTCCCATACTCAACGGTGAGACTGGCAATACCGAACTCGTTATTCCCTCCGAATATCGCACCGATCCCGAACATATCCCCGTAGAGCTTGTGAGCATCTTCCACCGAGAAGTCAAAAATGCCAGCAGTCGGATTGGCATCCAGCCCGTCTACATTGACCGCAAGAGTATCATTATCGAACCGATCATAAAAAAGATGGAAAATATCCCCGTCTTCATACTGGGTGAAGGTGATTTCTTTCAGTGTCACATCCTGCGAAAAATCAAACTGAACAACCTCGGCATTGCCTGAACTGTCGATCAGACTATCGGGATCAGCTCCCCCGCCAATGATTTCGATCCCGTTGGCAGTTGTTGTCCTGATCGCGCCGCCGTCCCAGATCGCTCCCGGAAAAACCCAGAATTTGGACGAGATATCAAGCGTGACCCCGCCTTCTGTAAATGAATAGCTACTGGCGGTTTGGGTCCTGAAGCTGTCATTAAATGTAAATGTTGCTGTCGCCGCTTGCGCCGATACAGACGCTGCACTGATCACCACCCCCGTGGTCAGCGCGGCTATGGTCTTTTTAAACATAACCCCTCCTTGAAAAGCCGATATGAACCAATGACCGACAGCCTATGGAGGGGGCGGATTGGGGAAATCACCAAAATTGATGAAAAACTGATTAATTTGTTGTTAACCATAATTTTTTTGGCGATTTGGCATTAAAAAAGGGGCTCAAAAGCCCCTTTCATCGGTTTCAGTTATCATCACATCAACTGACTGATTTCTCATGCCCGTCCCAATAAGGCTTTCGGATCACGTTTTTCAGAATCTTGCCGGCTCCTGATAGAGGAAGTGGATCCGTTACAAAATCCACACTGCGGGGACATTTGAAACCGGCAATCAATGTGTGGGCAAAATCAATAACTTCCTGTTCGCTTGCATTTTGGCCGTCATGCAAACGGATCACGGCATGAACCTGTTCTCCCCACTTTTTATGAGGAATACCGATAACGGCGCATTCAGCTACCGCTTCAAACTGATAAAGCGCATTTTCCACTTCGGCAGAATATACATTTTCCCCGCCTGAGATGATCATGTCCTTCACCCGGTCAACAATATAGACAAAGCCCTGCTCGTCCATATAACCGCCATCACCTGTATGCATCCAGCCGTTGCGCTTTGCTTCTTCTGTCTGCTCGGGCTTGTTCCAGTAACCCAGCATAACATTGTCACCGCGCACGCAAACCTCGCCAACTGTACCGCGCGGTACTTCCTGGTCATTTTCATCCAGAATTTTCACAGCGACCGCATAGGCGGCGCGGCCTGCTGATTTAAAGCGACCGGCATTAGGTCCTTCCAGAACATGAAATTCTGGACCGGTATAGGTAACCAGCGGCGCACATTCCGTCTGCCCGTAAGCATGGGTAAAACCGGCATCCGGCAAGACGTCCAGCGCTTTTACAATAACCGCCTCAGGCATCGGTGAGGCGCCGTAGATAATATCTTTCAGGCTGGTCATGTCATAATTGGCAATAGCCGGATCATTCACCAGCATGTTGATCATGGTCGGGACCAGAAGGGTTGTTGTGATTTTATGGTTCTGTACCGCTTCCATCGTTCCTTGCGGCGTAAAGCCGGGAATAAAGACATGCGTGCTCAAGCCCATTGTTGCGCCAAAGACCGCACAACCGTCTGCAATATGGAACATGGGCGCCACATGAAGCCAGCGGCTGTCTTCCTGGAAATTGAAGCAGGGCATGGAGTTGAGGGTATTCACAATGAAATTCCGGTGGCTCAGCATCACACCCTTGGAAACACCTGTCGTCCCGCCCGTATAAAACAGTCCGGCAAGATCATCACCTCCCCTGCCGGCGTCATCTACCGGATCAGCAGCAGCGAGTAACTCTTCGTAATTCTTCATCCCATCGGGGGTCTCCCCATCCCCGATATAGACAACGTCACGAATAGTTTCGACCATATCCCGCAGCTCACTGACAACACCCGCGAAGGCATCATCAACGAGAAGGATTTCCGATCCTGAATCGGTTAGCCAATAGGCGAATTCCGGAACAGCAAGCCGTGTATTGACCGGTACAAACACGCCGCCTGCCCAGGGGGTCGCGTAATAGAATTCCAGATATCGATCATTATTATGTGCAAGGATTGCCACCCGCTCTCCATCGCGAACACCCAAGCCACGCAAGGCACCTGCAAATTTCTGGACCCGTTCCTGAAACTCTGTATAGGTGTGCACACGATCTGCACAGATTGTTGCGATGGCGTCTCCCTTGGTTTGCACCGCACGTGTCAATAGCTGAGAAAGTTGCATTCTCCGCTCCTCCCGGTTTTTTTTAATTTTGAGGCGCCGAGTATCAGAAAAAAAACCGGCACCGTAAAGCGTAAAAATGGATCTTATGATGGATCAGACAAGTCTGTACTGCCGCCCAGCCTTGCCGAAATTGCAGCGGCAATACAGCAAAACAGAACAACAAAAATGAGCGGAAGCGCCGTCGTTTCAAAAGCAGAGAGCAATAATCCGACAACAAATGTCGCCAACGCCCCGAACCCGATCTGCATGGATCCGGCAAGGCCGGATGCCGCACCGACCCGCTCAGGATCCGCGCTGATCGCTCCCGCGACCCCTGTCGCTATACAAAGGCCGTTTCCGGTTGCCACCAGACACATCTCACCAAAAAACAGGAGTGGCGTCAGTCCAATGGTGAGTTCAGTAATCACCATCAGAACGGGGCCTGCAATTGCGATCAGGGTACCCGCTTTAATAAGGCGATAAATCCCGACCCTGTGTGTCAGGCGCGCGGTAATAAAATTCCCAAGGATATAAAAAGCTGAAACCAGGGCAAAATAAATGCCAAGCTCCGTTGCTGAGCCCCCCATCAGATCAATCAGCACATAGGATGTTCCCCCGAGAAAGGAAAAATAGGCCGCCGTACTGAAACTCACCTGAAGGGAATAGACCAGAAAAGTCCGGTTCCTTAGAAGGTAGGCAAAAGACATCATCAATGTGCCAAAACGGGCCTGGTGTCGCTTTTGCACCGGAAGGGTTTCCTGCGCCCCGAAAATAGCGACAAGCAGAACAAGGACAGCAAAGATTTTCACGAAAATAAAGCTGGCGCGCCAGCCCGCCTGATCCTCCAAGATACCACCGAGCATGGGCGCAATGGACGGAGCAACCACCACCGCCATTGTCATGTAAGCGATCATGGAAGCCGCTTTCTCCGGCGGGTATCGGTCACGAACCATGGCCCGCCCCATGACCATCCCCGCGCATCCACCTATCGCCTGAACCAGCCGCCCAAGGATCATTACTTCAATGGAGCCCGCAAAAAAACAAAGCAGGCTACCAAGGATCAGGATCAGCAATCCTCCCAGAACGATAGGCCGTCGCCCGAACCTGTCCGACAACGGACCATAGATCAGTTGCCCGACCGCAATCGCCGCAAGATAAACGGTCAGGGTGAGCTGCGATAAGGCATAGTCGGTTTCAAATGCGACCTGATAGGATGATAAAGAAGGCAGAATAATATTCATACCCAGGGGTCCGCCCATACTGATCAGCACCAGTACAACCAGAAAATAGCCTGAGGAAATCTCGGATTTTTTGTTTGATATCATACAATTTAACTACAGGAACAATGCAGGCCGAGCTAGGAAAAAGAACAAGACACCAGCTGTATCTTGTTCCAGGGCTTGTTTTAGGGGTTTTCCAACGGGTTGGTGACGGTATGCCGGGCACTCATCCTCGAGGAAACAATGGCCGCACCACAACAGAAAAGGACAACAAATATCAGCGGAAGTGCTGTGGTCTCAAAAACAGAGAGTAACAGACCGACGACAAAAGTCCCGATAGCTCCGAAACCGATTTGCATGGATCCCACCAGCCCCGAAGCAGCTCCTACTCTATCAGGATCAGCACTGATAGCCCTGGATACACCAGGCACGATACATAGACCGTTTCCGATCGCAACAAGACACATCTGGCTAAAAAACAGGACTGGTGTCAATCCGATGGTCAGTTCAGTAATCAACATGACCACAGGGCCTGACAATGCGATAAGCATCCCCGCCTTGATCAGCCTTGATATACCAAACTTCTGTGTAAGTCGTGCCGCAACAAAATTCCCGAGGCAGTAAAAGGCAATCACCATCATAAAATAGAAGCCGAGCTCCGTTGCCGTTCGTCCCATTAAATCGATCAACACATAGGACGCGCCCCCGAGAAATGAAAAATAAGCGGCTGTATTGAAACTTACCTGCAGGCTGAAAGCGAGAAAAACCCTGTTCTTCAGGAGAAAAGGGAAGGATAAAAACAATTTGCTGAAATGTGCCTGCTGCCTCTTATGAACAGGCAACGTCTCTTTCGCGCCAAAGAAGGAGATACACAAGACAAGAGCAGCAAAGATCTGAATAAACAAGAAACTGGCACGCCAGCCCGCCAGATCTTCAAGTATCCCCCCCAGCATTGGGGCAAGAGAAGGTGCGACCAGCACGATCATTGTTAAATATGCAAGCAATGACGCCGCTCTTTCCTGGGAATATCGATCCCGAACCATAGCCCGGCCCATCACCATTCCTGCACACGCACCTGTCGCCTGAATAAATCTTCCAAAAATTATCATTTCTATCGAAGTCGCGAGAAAACAGATCAGGCTTCCAAGGAAAAGGATCACAAGCCCCGCCAGGACAAGAGGACGCCGCCCAAAACGATCGGAAAGTGGTCCGTAAATCAACTGACCGAGGGCAAGGGCAGCAAGATAAACAGTCAATGTTAGCTGGGCGCGGGCATAATCGGTTTCAAATGCAAGTTGATATGAAGAGAGGGACGGCAGAATAATATTGCTGGCCAGTGCCCCTCCCATACTGATCAGCACAAGGATAAACAGAAAGGAGCCTGCAGGCTTCTCGGGGTGTTTGCTTAGTGTCATATACTCTCACTACAGGAACAAAATTGGGAGGCCAGGAAAAAGGAAGGGTGCCACTGGCATGGCCGCTAGATACAGAATTTCGTGAAGTTTACGTCCTTCTCTGGACAGCTTCAAACAATTCTCCCTATACTCGGGAAAAACGATCTTTCAGTCCCTGCAGAAAGAATAGTTACGATGCTCCGGTTTGTCGCTCTACTCGTTGTTGCCGTTATCCTTGCTGGCTGTATAACTCCAGATGGCCGGTTTATGCCCATCAGGCAGACAGTAAAGTCACCCTCAACTTCCGACCGCATTTCCGTCCCGGCACTCAGAAGCTGTGATGATGCCGCCTGCTTTGTCAAACTGGCTGAGCAGGAAAATAACAAAATCTGGTTCGGAACTGAAAAAGAAGTTGGCTATACCCATATGGCGGTCGCCAATATTCATCTGAACCGGGAAGCCGAAGCGATCAAACTGATTTCAAAGGTGGAAAACAAGAAAATCCGCCAGAGCTTTTTCAGCAGTTTCGGGACTATCAATGAAGGCAAGATCATTCGTTTCCTTATTGAATCCCAGAAATGGGACAATGTGGAAATCCCGTTGCCAGCCGCCTTTTTGGGGCAGCATCCGAATTTTGATAAGCTTTACGCTTTCTTCCTGATGGTGGATGAACGTTATGAAGAAGCTCTTGGCATCGCTGAAAAGCTGGAAAACGCAAAAGACAGAGATGCTGTTTATTATCGCCTGACGAAGCTGTTTATGGCACGAAAACAGTATGACAAAGCGATTGCCACTGCGCAAAAATTTACGTCCCTGAATAAAAAAGGCCTGCGTGCGCAAAGCATTGCCCTCATAATCTCCAATATGTATCTAAATGGTGAGGAAGAACAGGCAAGAGCCCTGTCCGAGGCATTCTCTACTTCTTTTGAAAGAGATGTCGCCCTCACCGGTCTTGCCTTTGCACAGACACAGCAGATTAATCTTCCTGAGGCTTTGGAAAATGTCAGCAAGGTCCAGGATGCGAAAGTCAAATCCATCGGTTATCGCGGGGTGATGTTGCATCTGGCGGAGCAAGGGGATGTTACGGCCCTTATGCGGATGCTGGACTCTTCTGAAGCTCCTGAAATCACTGACAAAGACTATCGACGTTTCGTCAGATTGCTTAGCAAGGGCGGCTATATCTATGAAGCTGAGCAGTTTATCGAAATAATGCCATCGGAAAAGCTGACCATCGATGCCCTTGCCATGCTGGGCGGGGAAACCGGTGATCGTAGTTATTTTCGCCAGGCAGAAGTGCTCACTGAAAAGCTGAAGGAAACGGATTACAAGGCTGCGAATAGTCGATCTTTTCCTATCGCCCTAAATCTGGTGAAAGCCGGTTATCCAAGTGAGGCGATCGATGCGTTGCATAACTATAATACAGCGTTCGTTCGGACAATTGCCAGGGTTGTCATATTCTCCGATATTTTCAGGAATGAAAGAACGGCAAAAGATTATAATCGCATCCTTGATTTTGCGGAAAAAGATATGTCTTTATCGGCCTATCGTGAATATCGGCAAATCCTCAAAATTGCGTCCGGCTTCTTTTATGTGGATCGGGCGGACAGCGAAGCCATAAACAGATACCTTGATCTGGTCGACCGGGCACCGAACAAGTGGGATCGTGAATATCTGCAAATGCAGGTCATTCCGCACCTTCTGTTTCTGGGAGAGACTTCCCAGGCTTATGAACTGGTCTCCAAGATGGACCATACGATTTACCGGGTGCAGGCATTAACCCGTATCGCCAATTTCCTTCGGATCAAAAAACACCTGAACAAGGTTTAACACCGGGTTATGGCACTCTTTAGAAAACCGAAAACCCAGAACGAGCGTAAGGCGGACCAGGA
>JAKSCD010000446.1 GCA_022360775.1 Sneathiellales bacterium
CTTTTTTTCCGGAAAGATCTACTTCCGGTGCAAGATCCTCCTCTGCCACTTTTTTAGGGGCCCATTGATGTGCCCCCGCAGGGCTTTTGACCAACTCCCATTCATATTTGAACAAAATATCAAAGAAACCGGTATCCCATGTGATCGGGTTTGAGGTCCAGGCGCCTTCCAGTCCGCTGGTAATAGTATCTACGCCTTTACCGCTTTTGAAACTGTTCTTCCAGCCAAGCCCCTGCTCTTCCATAGAAGAAGCATTGGGTTCTGCCCCTACATGGCTGTCAGGAGCCGCACCATGGGCTTTACCGAAAGTATGTCCGCCGGCGATAAGCGCGACTGTCTCTTCATCATTCATCGCCATTCTGGCGAATGCAATCCGAATGTCTTTTGCAGCCTCCAGCGGATCCGGATTTCCATTTGGGCCTTCCGGATTAACATAAATCAGCCCCATATGGACGGCAGCCAGCGGTTTTTGCAATCCCTCTGCGCCAGTTTCATCACGGCCTCCGGAATAGCGCGCAGAATTTCCAAGCCATTCTGCCTCTTCACCCCAATAGATGTCTTCGGCGGGTTCCCAGATATCTTCCCGGCCGCCGCCGAAACCGAAGGTTTTCAGCCCCATGGATTCATGGGCAACGGTACCGGCAAGAATAAAAAGATCGGCCCAGGATATCTTCTTTCCATATTTTTGTTTCAACGGCCATAACAAGCGGCGGGCTTTATCCAGATTGGCATTGTCGGGCCAGCTATTGGTGGGTGCAAATCTTTGAAGGCCCTGTCTGGCGCCTGCCCGGCCATCACTTGTCCGGTATGTACCTGCAACATGCCAGGCCATACGTATGAAGAAAGGACCATAATGCCCGTAATCAGCGGGCCACCAGTCCTGACTATCTGTCATCAGGGTATGAAGATCTTTTTTCAGGGCCTCCAGATCCAGGGATTTAAACTCTTTTGCATAATTATAGCTGCTTTCCATTGGATTGGAGCGTTCGGAATGTTGCCTGAGCACACCCAGATTAAGCATCTGCGGCCACCAGTCCTTGTTTCGCCGTCCTCCACCCGCAGGAGCAACGCTACCCGCCCCGGTTACCGGACATCCTCCTGAATTTTTATTCCGTGCATCTGCCATAATTCGCTCCGTTATTTTTTGAAATCCCTTAAGTAAAATTGCTGATCACCTGCTGTAATCAGATGATGTCTAATATTTGTTTCCGAAAATTCAGAAGTCATATTCAATGTTCAAAAGTTCATGTTTGATTTTTTAGAACATGATTTGAAGATTGTTTATTCAATTGTTTCAAAAGGGAAAAATATAGATTCCTGCGTCTCTATTTATTGAGATTTGCACGACAAAAGAGCGTAGGTATGATGAAGCAATCCTGCCCATCAGTAATGCTACCGGGCCAAGATCAGGCTTTGATTTTCTGCATCAGGGCAGAAGATTGCAAAAAATGAGGGGTGCTATTCTTATAATTGACGTTTGGCAACCCTGTAGGTTGACGTGACATGAGCGCAAGGCTCTGCATCTCCGTCAGAGTGTAACCAACATTCCAGATAATTCAGGCGTTTACCGCGCCTCTTAATTTGAGCTGTAGCGATC
>JAKSCD010000448.1 GCA_022360775.1 Sneathiellales bacterium
ACACCGCTCAACTCAGAGATAACCCTGACGGCATCAATCACTGTGGCATCTGAAAAATTCAGGGATTCAAGCTTTTTTACAGGCTTGGTTGCTGCATCTGCAGGCACTGAAAAGCTTAAAGACGACATTACCAGCGAAATCATAGCAAATGAATAAAGGGAAGAACGCACGAATGAAAAAGCTGATTTGCAGATACAGTCAAACATATCAACGCACCACAATTGCCTGGCCAGAAGAACCGGTTTCAACGATCAGGCCCAAGCTGCTCATATCAATTATCCGTACAACTGCATCGAGACCAACCTGCTGCAGGCCCACAACATCTCCTTTACGGACGACCTGAACGCCCATCCCTTCGATTTCCAGAAGACCAATGCTGTTTTCTTCACCGCCACTTAAAAAACCTTTCATCGTCATTCGGGGCAAAACCGCCTGGGAATTTATAGGTTTTGGAGAATATGAGACGCCTGCCCCCCCAAAAACCGGGTCATTCAGTCTAATTCGGTCGGTATAGGCAAACGGGTCTCTTTCGTAATTGCTTCTTGACGTTGCGGGAGCCCGTCCTGGCTGTTTAAAAACTTGAGGGCCTGATTTCTGGGAGGCCTGACTTGTCTTAACGGGGGCATCGGAATTATTTGCTGTTGCCCCTGCAGTACCTGAAGCTGTATCCCCGCCTGATTTTTCACGGATTTTTTGATAATAGTTATCAAGCGTCTTCAGGTTTTTTTCCAAGCTTGAATTCGATTTATCAAGAATCTGCTCTATCGGCGTTTGTTGTGCATATGCGACATGCTGAACAGCGACAGCAACCACAGCTGCTAGCAGTAATTTCCAAAAGCGCATGAGCAAACAACCCCAAAAAAGGACTAAAAGATTATTCTTTAGTTAGGAATGCTTCTCATTATCATATTTAGATTAGAGTCTAAAGATAAAATTTTATAAATGTTGCCATTGGAAAGATTGCGCCCCTACTGCCTTTTTTCTTCGCTGGTGCTAAGCCTTGTATTCGACACAAATCCCTAATCCGGCATTCTGCATTATGGCGAACAGCAACACCTTCTTTTGCGGGCATTGGAAAGGAGCTGAGCACTGGAAGTCCCAATAGCACTTTAAAATTTTTCCTGTTTGAGACAGATACAGCTATAAAATCAGAGAGCTGCAAGGAACCGTGATCAGTCTTTAGATCCCCAGTTAGAGCTTTCATCAGATGCGATGGACGACAGGCACCGACTGCACAGACACCCCTGCCAACGCTCTGCAATCCATCTGCGTTTTTCGTCACTAAACTGCACATCTGCACAATGACAAACGACTAGATTATCTGGCCTACAAGTAAATTCATCACCGCAACGAGGGCATCGCGCCACATGCTGTCTAGAAGCAAGTTGAAATTCTTTCACTTCATCTTTAGCTGGGTTTTGCATTGGTTCTTAGAAACAGGATTACGATCTGCGCCATTCACGATAGTTCATTGAATATCTTACCGGATGAAAATCTACCAGGAAAGCTGGTTTGAATGGCAAACATTATGGCTGGTGACCCTCAAACAGCACTTGAGTCAGGCGCCACCTGTTCAGTACAGGAGGGATTATATCGGCGCACCAGTGTTAGTGTTTGGTGACATTAATGTCTCTCGCGGTCAAAAATCATGAAATTTTACATACGCGGACGATGCGATATCTCTTAAGGAACCCTCATTTCCCTGAAAATATGGCACCGTCCACCTATATTATTTTTTGCTTCTGGTGGAAGCAGTATGACTAGTTTTTCGGACTTTCACTGAC